>URZF01000114.1 GCA_900552255.1 uncultured Eubacteriales bacterium
ATTAAATCATGGATATCGGAGGCGAAAAGATGGATACTTCGGAAACCGGCGCCGAAATCAGAGAACGCATCAGCGAGCTTGCACGCGGAAAATGGAGAACCGCCGTCAGAATGGTCGATACCGCGCTGATCTGTCCGAATCCGTTTCACGCCCCCAAACAATTCGACGAAAATGAAATCCGTGTTCTTGCGGAAACCATCCGCAAGGACGGAATGAAAAATCCGATCACCATTCGGGCGATCGGAACCGCCCACCATCCGATGTTCCAGCTCATAGCCGGTGAAAAACGCCTTTTCGCCTGCATCTATGGGAAAATATCGCCTATCCCCTGCGTCATCATCGACACCAATCCGGACAAGCTCGCGGAAACCGGCGAAATTCCGCTGCCTCGCAATTATTTTGAAGAAGCGGATATCATTCATGAAATCATGTCAAAAAGCGGTATTTCCTCCGAACGCATGGCCAAAAGCTTAGGAATCACGGAAGAAGCCCTGAAAAACAAGCTCAGCTTGCTGTCCTTTGACGCGACCGAACGAAAGCTTTTGCTGAAAGCCAAAATAACAGCAGAAAGCGCATGTCAGCTTCAAACATTGTCTCCGGAAAACAAGTGCGAGCTTTACCGCGCAATAGCAAATGGCGTATGCGGACGCGACGCAGAAGAGCTCATCGCGGAGGCATCCGGCGACCGTCACCATACAAAGGTCGTGATCAAAGATGTTCGGTTGTTTTATAACACCATAGATAAGGCTGTCGCGATCATGAATAAAAGCGGCATCGCCGTCAAATGCGAGCGTGAAGAACGAAAGACGCATACAAAACTCGTTATCACTGTGCCGAAAGGCACTTGATATACCAATGTTCCACGTGGAACATCCTGTGCCGAGGAGCTTCCACAGCGAACATGTACCGCAGCTCACAATATAGCTGCGGAGCCCACCAAGGTTCATAGTTTTTCTCCCGGATAAAAGCACCGCTTATGCGGTGCTTTTATCTTTCTCATGTTCCACGTGGAACGTGAGAAAGTGCACGTTATTCAGACTCTTTTTGCTCAGCCAACTTGACTTGAAGAGAATCTCATGCTATAATAAGATTATCTTTTTGACTTTCTCTTGAAATATCATACGATTTTCGGTCAATAATAGGAAAGCAGGTATGATCGTGACCAAGATAATCGCTTTTGCAAACCAAAAAGGCGGAGTCGGAAAAACCACCTCCGCGATCAATATAGCCGCGGCGCTTGGTATTGCCGAAAAAAGGACGCTGCTTATCGACTGCGATCCGCAGGGAAATGCCTCCAGCGGCGTCGGTGTGCGGAAAAACCAGATCAAAACGACCGTTTACGACGTCTTAATCGGCAGATGCCGTGCGGCAGACGCCCTGATTCGGACAGAATATCAAAATCTCAGCGTCCTTCCGTCCGGAATGGACTTGGCCGCGGCCGAGCTCGAGCTCGCAGACGTTGAAAACCGGCAAAACCGCTTGAAAGATCCTCTTTCGGAAATTGCAGGCGATTTCGACTACATTTTGATCGATTGCCCTCCGTCCCTCGGTATGCTGACGATCAACGCGCTCACGGCGGCAGACGGCGTCATCATTCCGATGCAATGCGAATATTTTTCGCTGGAAGGACTGTCCCAAATCATGATGACGATCAAACAGGTGAAAAAGCTATACAATCCCTCTCTTTCGCTGACCGGAATCCTCGTCACCATGTATAACGGCAGATTAAATCTCTCCCTGCAGGTGCTCGACGAGCTGAAAAAGCATTATGCCGACAAGCTTTTTTCTGTGGCAGTCACGCGGAATGTCCGGCTCAGTGAGGCTCCCAGCTACGGTGCGCCGATTCAGTATTACGACAAGTATGCAAAAGGCAGCTCGGACTATGACAAGATCGCAGAAGAGCTGATGAAACGAATCTGAATAAAGAAAGGAATTTATGATGACGCAAAAGAAAAAAGCGCTTGGACGCGGTCTTGACGCCATCCTCGTCGACAACAGGGAGCAGCCCGAGGCCGACGGCGGCATCACCATGGTGCGGATCAGCGATGTCGAACCGAATACCGACCAGCCGAGAAAAGCGTTCGATTCCTCCGAGCTGGAAACGCTTTCCGAATCCATCGCCCAATACGGCATGATACAGCCGATCACCGTCCGTATGATCGACGGAATGTATCAAATCATTACAGGTGAGCGCCGTTGGAGAGCGGCAAGGATGGCAGGGCTTTCCGAAATCCCGGTCATTGTTATCTCCGCCGACGATAAAAAAGCGGCGGAGCTCGCACTTGTGGAAAACATTCAAAGAAGCGACCTGAACCCGATCGAGGAAGCGCTCGGCTTTTCATCCTTGATTGAGGAATACGGCTTGACACAAGAGGAAGCGGCGAAACGCATCGGCCGAAGCAGAACTGCCGTCACCAATTCGCTTCGTCTCCTCTCTCTTCCGGAATCGGTCAAAAAAATGATCGAGACAGGGGAACTTTCCACCGGACATGCCAAGGTTTTGCTGGGTCTATCCGATCCTGAAACGATGGAAATGGCAGCCAAGCAGGTTGTTTCGCGTTCCTTATCCGTTAGAGATACCGAAAAGCTTGTAAAGCTCCTGAATACAAAGCCTGCCGTAGAACCCGTTAAAATCGCGTATGATGTGGATCATACGCGCGCCTTAGAGCTTATCGTGCAAAAGCACCTCGGAAGAACGGTAAAAATAATAGAGAAAGGAAAAAATCACTCGATCTCCATCGGATATTCCGACAATTAAGATTTGGAATCCTTGCTTAAATTGATATGTGGAGATTCAATATTAAGCAATTTATAATTCATTTTGTGAAATATAGCGTTTGTTGAAGGAAGGAAATAGCATATGCCGAAAATATTAGATTACATTGATGCACTCCGACTCGACAACACCGTATCCACCGGTATCCAATTTATCATATGGCCGCTCATCTTCGGGCTTATTTTAGCGTTTTTCGTCATTTATTACCGCCGCCGTGTGATCGGTGCGTTTGTCAGAGCGATCCGAGAAGCCGGCGCCTCCGATGAAGAATCCGCCAAAACACTTGCGGAAATCGGACAGGAGGACAATTCAAGCGCAATATCCGCCTTAAAAAAATCGGCGTCCCTGCGCCGTCTTGTCACGATTTGCCCGGGCGAGGAAGGAGCGGAAGAAGAACTCGTTATCAACGAAAAAACACGGTTTTATATCGGAAAAGACGCAGAGACCCGTTCTCGTGTCCAATATGGCGATAAAGAGGAACCGCTTTGGCCTGTGATCCTCGGTTCTGCCGCACTGATTCTATTCGGCATCATCGTTTTTTATATTTTGATCCGCCGATAACGCAAAAAAGAGATTGCCTACAGGCAATCTCTTTTTTATGAAGTTATTTTATGATAATCGAATTATGACACCGACACATCGAATAGATACTGCACATTATATTCGCTTTCCAGTTCGGTCAGGCGCGTCTCAAACATGCCTGTGATCTTTTCATTCAGAAGCTCGGTTTTGATTTCATCCCTGACTTCATCCAAAGGCTTGAAGCCGTTTGTCGTCTTGATTTTATCCAGTCTGATAATGAAATAGCCCGCATAGCTTTTCAAGGGCTTGGAATACACGTCTCCGATCTCCATATTCTGCAAAGCATAATAAACCTCGGCACGGAAACAGTCGCCCAAATAATTCATATATTTCTCATAAGCTTCGGCATCCTCCTTTGGATCCGCGTCGGGATCTAACTCGCCATATTCCTTTTTGATAGCCTCCAGCGCATCGGAAAGATTGGGAATGATGGCAAAGTCGCTGATGGCCGTAAAGTTTTCGCCGGAAAAAAGATTTGTTTTGGTATAACCGTCCTCCTCCGTATATTTTTCCAAAAGATCGGCCTTCACCTGTTCCAATGTCATATCGCCGGCATTGATCTGACGGATATAGTTTTCCATTTCGGCTTCCGCCGCCGCGCATTCTTCTTCATCCTTCAGATCAAAGACCTCACGCAGGACACCCGTCCACGTATAGCCGGCAGGATCCGCATACGCCCCGCCATTGGCGTGATAGTATGTTTCAATCTCCTCATCCGTCACCTCAATCGTAGTAGAGGCGTATTCGTTGAATAAAGAGGCCAGCTCATACCGACGCATATCCTCCTTTAAAAAGTTCTTGGAAAGCCCGTACATATTGCGCCAGTCCTTATAACCGCCAGTGAAGTTCTTATCGAGATATTCGATCATCTCCTTAACGGTCTGATTCAGGGCTTTTTCATCGACCGTGTAGCCTTTCTTTTTCAGGTCGATCTCCAAGACCTTATATCTGACATAGGTACGCACCGCTTCTTTGGCCATTTCGCTTTTCTCTTCGTCCGTCGTATCCAGTGTCGCATTTGTCAAGATATAATAGTTGATAATATCCTGCACATCTTCTTCATAGACAGGAGTATTATTATACACAGCCACGATCTCACCCTTGCTTCCGCATGCCGAAAGGAGCATCACGAGCGCGGACAATATCAACACGATACTGAGAATCTTTTTCATCTGTTTCATTATAAATCTCCTTGCTTTTTAACCGAGGTCATAAAAAGCCGTCATGAGAGACGGCTTTTTCAAATTCGGCAAATGTGTGGGGTCAATCGTCACTCTCGCAGCCGCAGCAGCAATCATCCTCGTCGTCCTCATCGCAGCAATCGCACACACAGCTGAATTCGGCGCCGCAGGCAGGGCAGGTGACATGATCAAAGTCGATCGTGTCGTCGAGACACACGGTCTCACCGCATTCCGGACACTCCACCTCGACAAAATCCTCATCATCGCAGCAGTCACAATCGTCGTCACAGCAGCAGTCATCGTCGCAGCAGCAATCGCAGTCGTAATAGTCCTCTTCAAGCGTGCCGAGATCCTCGTCGATCTCTTCCACATAGGCATCAAGATATTCCGTATCCTCTTTAAGACCGGATATCGCCTTCGCCATATCGTCAAGCACGTCGATAATAGAAGCGAGCACCTTGCCTTCCGGCGTTTTCTCATCCAAAGAGAGACCCTCGGCAAGTCCTTTGATATAGGCAACCTTTTCGGAAATCTTCATAAGCATAACCTCCGCGCTTTCGGCAAAACCCGCCGTAAGCGTCCTTTCTTTTTATTCCTTTATTATTTGCTGTTCCCAGATGAAAATAAACATTCCATCCTCTCTTTTAACAAATCG
>URZF01000115.1 GCA_900552255.1 uncultured Eubacteriales bacterium
CGGATCACGCGAGCGTGAACGCCGTCTTTTATAGCCGCCACCGAACCGCTGCCGGCCGCACGAACGGTCGAACGGAACGTTCGCGGTTTCTTTTCGTTCTTTTCTTGTCCGACGGGGAAAAGGACATGTTTCTCCTTTCCAAAGTAGAAAAGAAAATATAAAATAAAAAGGAAATCCCATGGAAATCATCACAAGCAAACAAAATCCCGCGGTCATCGCCGCGGCGAAGCTCGCGGATAAGAAATACCGCGAAATGACGCGTACCTTCGCTTTCGAGGGAGTGAAGCTGTTCTGCGAAGCCGTTTCGGCGGGTGTCCGATTGACCCGCGTATTTGCAACGGAGGCGGCCTATGAGAAATACGGCGCGCTTCTTTCCGGTGCCGGAGAAGACAAATTGACGCTCGTTTCGGAGCCGGTGTATGAAAAATTGTCCTTTGAGCGGTCGCCGCAGGGGATTTTCTGTGTGGCGGAATATTTTGAGCCGCAGACGTCGCAAGGAGACGCTTCATTTGTGATTTTTCTCGACGGCGTTTCGGACCCGGGAAATTTCGGCGCCGTACTGCGCGCGGCAGATGCGTTCGGCGCGGATACGGTGTACGCCGGAGAGAATGGCGCCGATCTCTATAATCCCAAGACCGTGAGAGCTTGTATGGGTTCGCTTTTTCGTGTGAGGGTGCAGAGAACGGCAGACCTCTCAAGCGATATTACTCGCCTGCGTGAGAACGGTTTCCGTATTTTTGCGGCGGCGCTGGACGAGCATTCCTCGGATATCCGGCGGACGGATTTGTCCGGCAAAATCGGATTTGTCATCGGCAACGAAGGGCATGGGATATCCGACGCAGTGCGCGCCTCCTGTTCGGGAAGCGTGATTATCCCGATGAGGCAAGGCCCTCAGTCGCTCAACGCCGCGGTGGCGGCGGGCGTCGTCATGTGGGAGGCGGCGAGGTGCCGGGATGCTTTTCCCGCGCAGGACAAGAAATATGAAGTCCTGTGATACGATTCTGTTTGATTTGGACGGAACGCTGACCGACCCGGCTTTGGGCATCACAAATTCCATCGCATACGCCTTGCGGAAAATGAAGGTCAAGGTGCCCGACCGAAAGCGGCTGACACGCTTTATCGGCCCTCCGCTGATGGAAACGTTTCGGTCGGATTTCGGTTTTTCAACCGCGGATGCGGCGCTGGCTTTGCGGCATTATAGGGCGTATTTTGTCGAAAAGGGCATGTTTGAAAACAGCCTCTACGACGGAATCGGGGAATTGCTGACAGCGCTGAGGAGATCCGGAAAAACGCTTGCCGTGGCGACCTCAAAGCCGGAACCGTTTGCCGTAAAGATATTGGAGCATTTCGGAATCGCCGATCGCTTTGCCTATATCGCGGGCGGAACGCTTGACGAGACGAGAACGAAGAAAGCGGAGGTTATCCGGTATGCGCTTGAGAGACTCGGTATCCCCTCCGGTTTGTCCGCGGTGATGGTGGGCGACAGGAAATATGATATCGTCGGGGCGCGCGGGGTTGGCATTGCCTCCATCGGCGTTTTATACGGCTATGGAACGCGCGCTGAGCTTTCGGAGGCGGGCGCTCCGTTTCTCGCCGCAGATATCGCGGAGTTGGGATCGCTTTTGATGCCTGAGCGTGTGCCGTAAGCATAAAGAAGAGCGTTTCTTATGTTCCGAAAGTTCAAATTTTTTAAGCAGAGCTTGCTTTCGATATTTTGAATCTTGAAATATGCCGTTAATAGCGGAACGGAGGTTTTTATGGAGCATCTTGTCTATTGGATATGGCTTTCCCTGCGGTGCGGTGCCGGCAGCGAGCTTGGTTCGTACCTTTTAAAGCATTTTTCCTCTCCGAAGGAGATATTTGAAGCGGACGAATCGGCGCTTCGCGCCGTGGACGGCGTCGATGATGACATTGCGGCGGCACTGCTTGACCGCGATCTTTCGTTGTCCCGCCGGATCCTCGAATACTGTGAACGCGTGAATGTCGGCATCATGACCTGCGAGAGCGCGGTATATCCCGAAAGGCTGCGCAGCATTCATGCGAAGCCGCTTCTGCTTTATTACAGAGGACGGGTGCCGGATATCGACGACAACGTGCTGATTGCCTGTGTAGGGACCCGAAAATGCAGTGAGCACGGCGCGTCGGCCGCCCGAAGGCTCGGAGAGGATCTGGCGCGGGCGGGAGCCGTCGTGGTTTCCGGCATGGCGCTCGGGATCGACGCCTGCGCGCAGCAGGGCGCGCTTGCCGCCGGAGGGCATACGATCGCGGTGCTCGGCTGCGGGATCGACAGGGTGTATCCGCCTGAACACAAAGCTTTGATGGAACGCATTGCAAAGGAGGGCACGCTCATAACGGAGTACGCGCCGGGAACGGAGCCGAACGGCAAAAATTTTCCCATTCGGAATCGGATTATTTCAGGGCTCTGTCAAGGGACGGTCGTTGTCGAAGCGGACCTATACAGCGGTTCGCTCATCACCGCGCGTGCCGCGAGAATGCAGGGACGCGATCTGTTTGCCTATCCGGGCAGTCCGGAGGATCCGCGCGCCGAGGGAACCAATACCCTGATCCGCGAGGGCGCGAAGCTCGTCACATGCGCCGCCGACATTTTGGACGAATACGAGCTTCTGTATCCGCACAGAATATTCACCGAAAGGCTTTCCCGTTCCCGCAGACGCCCTGCCGGGAGGACGGCAGGAAAATCATCCGCGGCAGACGATAAGGGGTCGCGTGCGGGGGAACGCTTTGAGCGGGAAAGCATACGAAGCAAACCGAAAAAATCGGAGAATCCGCCGCCCGCACGAGCATCGCGCCGCGCGGATACCTCGGAGCTCGGCGAGCTGGAAAAGCTTGTGCTCGCTTCCATGAGAGGGGCCATGACGTCCGAGGAAATCGCGCAGGCGGTTCGGACGAAAACCGGGGCACCCTGTGAAACGGGCGCGCTTCTCGGCGCCCTTACCATGCTGGAAATCGGAGGCTTTATCGAAGCGGAGCCCGGCGGGAATTACCGTCCGCTTTAAAACAGTATTGACAATTTTCATATTTTCGGTATATAATAAGCGTTGCTTAACGTTTTTTAAGGAGTGCTTTTCACGATGCAGGAAAACAAAAAGAATGTGAATCTCGTCATTGTCGAGTCGCCGGCAAAGGCCGCTACGATCAATTCCTATCTCGGCAGCGGCTATAAGGTCATCGCCTCCAAGGGGCATGTCAGAGATCTTCCGAAAAGCAGCCTCGGTGTCGATACGGAGCATGGCTTCAAGGCGAAATACATCAACATACAAGGAAAAAGCGCGCTCATTTCCGAAATGAAAAAGGAAGCGAAGAACGCGGACAAAATTTATCTCGCGACGGACCCAGACCGTGAGGGAGAAGCGATTTCATGGCATCTCGCCACGGTCCTCGGCATTGCGCCGGAGGATGCGAACCGCGTGGCGTTCAACGAGATTACCAAAAATACCATCAATTCGGAGATCGAGCATCCGCGCGCGATCGACATGAATCTCGTCAATTCCCAGCAGGCGCGCCGCGTGCTTGACCGGATCGTGGGCTATAAGCTCAGTCCTTACCTTTGGAAAACCGTAAAAAGCGGACTTTCGGCGGGGCGCGTGCAGTCCGTCGCCACACGGATTATCGTGGAGCGCGAGGCGGAGATCGAAAAATTTGTCCCGAAGGAATTTTGGACGATCGAGGCGATTCTTTCCCTCGGCAGAAACCAAAAGGGAAAGGCGAAGTTTTTCGGGGACGCAAATGGAAAAATCGAGCTTGCGACCGGCGAGGAGGCGCAGAAGATCGTCGATGCCTGCCGCGCGAGCGAGTTCCGGGTAAGCGGCGTCAAAAAATCGAAAAAATCCAAGAGCCCGGAGCCGCCGTTTGAGACCTCGACGCTGCAACAGGCCGCGTCCAAGCGCTTCGGCTTTCATTCCAAGCGCACGATGAAGGTCGCGCAGGAGCTTTACGAGGGCGTGAATCTCGGTCCGGCGCACGGCGGCGTGCATGGTGTCATCACCTATATGAGAACGGATTCGCTCCGCATTTCCGACGAGGCGGCCGCCGCCGCTGAAAAGCTGATCAAGGAGAAATACGGCGCGGAATTTTATCCGTCGAAGCGAAAGACCTATAAATCCAAAAGCGGCGCGCAGGACGCGCACGAGGCGATCCGTCCGGTCAGCATGGAGCTTCTGCCGGAGGAAATCCGGCCGTTTCTTACGGCGGATCAATATAGGCTTTATAAGCTGATTTGGGACCGGTTTGTCGCAAGTCAGATGAAAAATGCGGAGTATGACGCCGTGGAGGTGGAGCTTGACAGCGCGGGCTATCTTTTTAAGATGAGCGAGAGCATTCTGGTATTCAAGGGCTATCGGGTGGCGTATTCGGACGACGAGGACACCGGCGACAAGAGCTCCAAGCTGCGCGGGATTTCGGAGGGCGACGTGCTGCCGTGCGAGGAGATCACGCCGATTCAGAATTTTACGGAGCCGCCCCCGCATTTCGACGAGGCGTCTCTCATCAAATTTTTAAAGGAAAAGGGGATCGGGCGTCCGAGCACCTATGCGCCGACGATCACCACGATTCTCGAAAGAGGCTATATCGAGCGGGATAAAAAGCTTCTCCTTGCGACGCCGCTCGGCAAGGCGACGGTGGAGCTCATGAAAAAGAACTTCCCGGAGATCGTCGATTATAAATTTACGGCCAACATGGAGACCGAGCTTGACGAGATCGCGCGCGGAGACAACACCTTCGAGCACGTTTTGGAGGATTTCTACGGGGATTTTGAAAAAACGCTCGAGCGTGCGCAGGAGCATATCGGAGAGAACAAGGTTGAGCTTCCGGTCGAGGAATCCGATATCATCTGTGAAAAATGCGGAAGAAGAATGGTGATCAAAACCGGCAGATTCGGCAAATTCGCCGCTTGTCCGGGTTATCCTGAATGTAAAAATACGAAGCCTCTCGACGCTTCCGGCGAAGTCAAAAAGGAAAAAGAGGCGCCGGAAAAAACCGATCTCAAATGCGAGCTTTGCGGCGGGGATATCGTCATCCGCAAGAGCCGTTACGGCAAATTTTATGCTTGCAGCAACTTCCCGAAGTGTAAATATACAAAGCCGATCCGAGAGGAAATCGGCGTGTCGTGCCCGAAGTGCGGCGCGCCTGTCGTCAAGGGCTTTGGGAAAAAT
>URZF01000116.1 GCA_900552255.1 uncultured Eubacteriales bacterium
ATTGTTTCGTGAAAATAATGCCCAAATAATGCCCAAGAAATCGCTATGCTTGCAATTCAGATTTGTCCTGATTTCGGCTGCCGAAAACCCGCTCAAATGTATCGCTTGCTTCTTCGTCTTTCTTTTTGAGAGCGTGTGCGTAAATGTTCATCGTTGACGACGCTTTCCGATGCCCGAAAGCGGTTGATACAAACGCGATTGAAAAGCTATTCGCCCGAACAGATTAGAGTTGTGTTTAAAAAGGCGGAACCGAGCAGCTTTCTCCGAGGAGAAAAAGGCGGAGAAAAGGGAACATTCAAAGCATGTTTTGACTGGCTCATGAAAGACGCGAACTTTGCCAAGACGCTTGACGGCAATTATGACGACAAGATCGCCGTGGGTTCCTCTCGAAAGGCAGACGAACTTGACGGGATTTTTCAGCTGCCCGTCGGAGAACAGGGGGAAGCGATGAAGCATTATGAATCAAAATCCGCTTTATGCCCGTTTTATCACAGTGAGGAGGCACGCGCCATTCACTGCGAGGGCACCGAGGACAACAATGTCTTGCATCTGATTTTTTGGTCGCCGGAGAGCAAACAGAAATACGAGGAGCGATTTTGCTGTGCTGCTTTTGCAAAGTGCCGTCTCTGCGGAATGCTGTATCAAAAATACGGGGACGAATGGAACGTTGGAAATATGGATTAAGATCGTCGCGCCTCGATTGTTCTCGGAGTAAATCGGGAATGTACGACCGCATACGAACGCATACGGAAATCAAAAATAAAAAATTCATAACACAGAAAGGACAAGAGCATGGAGGAAAGAGAAACATTCACAATGGAGGACGCAATCGGGGACATGATGAGAGGCATAGAAAAGAAAGCCAAGGCGACGAACCCGCCGGATCCGGAGGATTACATCGGCGACGACGGTCTGCTGTATTGCGGAAAATGTCATACACCGCGTCAGATTCTTTATCATGGGCGCATCGGTCACGTTATGTGCGATTGCCGTGAAAGAGCACAGAAAGAAAAAGAAATGATGAAGCGGGAAAAAGAACGCGAGGAATTTGTGAACCGTCTGCGCTGCGACTGCTTTCCCGAAAGCGAAATGGGCGAATGGACGTTTGAGAACGACGACGGGCTGAATCCGAAAAACATTGAAACGGCACGGAAATATGTAGAGAATTTCGACAAAATGAAAAGCGACGGGATGGGACTGCTGCTCTATGGGGAACCGGGCACCGGAAAGACCTATCTTGCCGCCTGCATTGCAAACGCGTTGATCGAGCAGTGCCATCGGGTACATATGACAAATTTCTCGCGCATCGTCAATCTGATTCAGGGCCGTTTCGAGGGAAGGCAGGCTTATATCGACAGCTTGAACCGCTATTCGCTCCTGATTTTGGACGATCTCGGCATCGAGCGCAAGACAGGATATATGCAGGAGAATATTTACACGATTATCGACAACCGGTATCGGATCGGCTTGCCGATGATTATCACGACCAACCTGACAAGGCAGGATTTCGTAACGGATGACATCACCTTGAAACGCATTTATGACCGCATTTTAGAGCGGTGCATTCCGGTGGAAGTGACTGGAACCAATCGCCGATATGCAAACGCAAGGCAGGATATGGAGAGTGCGCGCCGCCTTTTGGGACTGTGAACACAGAGACAGAACGCGGCGGAACGATTCGGATTGCCGAAAGAGATGATTTGAGACGAGACCGGCAATAAAAAAACATCTCTCCTCTTTTCCGCGAAAATATGACGCGATCAGGTGGCGGGAACCTATGCACGGTGGATCCGGCGAAAGCGGCATACGTCACCGGCATAAGCCTGTGAAATCGAAACATTACGAAACACATAAAAAAGACAAAAAGAGCGGGGATTTTCCCGCTCCGTTTTGCTTTATGTGGCTATTCCCGCTCATGGAAGATTTTCATGGATATGCAAATGGAGCGATTTAAGGCATCTGTAACGCAACGAAATTAAATGTATATCTTTTTACATTGAAATACAAGAAAATGCGTCTACATGGCTTATGGACGCTCATTTTGCGTTCTACGCAGCCGTTGCCTATTGCAAAAGCTGCGGGGAGAATGGATGATGCCCTTATTTTCCCGCTTGTCGGATGACGGTCATATACAAATCAAGTTGTTTATCTTCCAGCGTTCCCACGAGCTCGGCAAATGGCTCGATGTTTCCGTCGAGCGCGTATATCTCCAATTTCTCAAAGTAGGAAAGGCGATCCTCTTTCGGAATTGAAACAGGCAAGAATCCGTCCTGCATCAACTGATAATTCATGAGCAGGCGCGCCGTTCTTCCGTTTCCGTCGACAAAGGGATGAATCTTGACAAATTCGGCATGCGTCCATGCTGAAAGATATATGGCATCAAGACCGCGCTTCTCGGTCAAGTCCGTGTAAAACGTCTTGATCTGACGATACATCTCATTCGGCGACGGCGGCGTATGGCGCGCACCGGAGATATATACGTCGACATTTCGGTAAATTCCCCCTGTTATGATGTTTTCCATCAGCAGTGCGTGAATGTCTTTGACTGCGTTTTCATCAAGAGGTTTGTCCTCTGTAATGCGCCTTTTCACATAATCGAAAGCTTTCTTGTGGTTTATGACCTCGTATATTTCGCGCAACTCTTTCCCGCCGATGGATACCTGATCTTCGAGCAGGAGCTTGGTTTCCATCAGGGAAAGCGTGTTGCCCTCAATCGCGGTGGAATTGTGCGTATATTCGATCTCAAAGGCGCTCATGTAATTTTCATATACAGCGCGCGGCAGGGCATGGATATTGTCTTTGATAAACGCTTTTTTCTGCTGTAACTGCTCTGTGTTCATGTTCCCGCCTCCTCAAAAACCGATGCCTTGTATGGAATGCTCGTATATGAAATCAGTGAGCGGCTCCGAATCGCCGGTGTCATAAAAATGCAGTAAGCGCTCGTTGAATCCCTCCATATTGCTTTCCTTGACGGTCAGCATGCCCGCTCCGGCCTGCAAAAGAATCTTATTTGCCAAAACAAGGCTTGTGCGCTTGTTTCCGTCCCAAAAGAGCTGGCCGCGCGTTCCCCACGCAAAGGCGGCAAGGGCTTTCGATGTCGCCGTTTCCTCCGCAGAGAGAAGCGCATCAAGCTCTTTTCGGCATGTTTTCTCATTCGGGATAGGCGGCATATAGTCGGTGCCGGAGATGCCGACCGTTCCGGTGCGCAGCTTGCCCCATGCGAGCGCCTCATTGCGTGCAATATAACCGTTCAGACTGCACAGATAATCCAAGGTGACGGGCTCGTCGATGGAGCCCAGCAGGAACCGCCACGCATCCCGCATGTTTAAGATTGCCTGAATATCGTCAAGCTGCACGTTCGGAACATTGACGCCCTCTAAAATCGTCCGCGTCTGCGGGAATGTGACCGCACGGTTTTCCATCTTCATGCCGCAATAGACGTTTTCGTCCCATTTCTTTTTAGCAAGAAAGGCGCTTTGCTCCGGCGTCAGGCTGTATTTATTTTCATAGTGTTTCATGTGATGTTCTCGCTTTCGTTGTGTTAGGTAGGGATCACCCTGCAATGATTTTGATGTGCCGTTCCAGCTCCTCCGCCTCATAATCCGCAATCAGTTTCACGAGTGCGTCCGGTGTGTGTTCGTCTCCATAATAACGGTCAAAGCTGTCATAATACCGGCGGCGATCGGCGAATTTGATATTGACGGGGAGCAGTCCCGATTTTATAAGCTCCAAATTCAGAATGAGCCGGCCGGTGCGTCCGTTTCCGTCGATGAACGGATGAATGCCCTCAAACCGCAGATGAAATTCTGCAATAGCTTCTATGATGTGCATATTCCGTTTCATCTCCTCATAATCCGCGAGGAGCTGCTCCATTTGGACGGGGACGAGGTAAGGCTGCGGGGGCATGTGGACGGCGCCCATAATGGTAACGCCGATGCCTCTGTATGTGCCTTTGTTGGCGGCGTCGTGCATGAGCACCAGGGAATGGATGTCTTTGATAACCCGCTCGGTGAGCGCTGTTTTGGCGTCTGCAAGGCTCATAACATATTCAAAAGCATCTCTGTGTCCGATTGCTTCCAAATGCTCTTTGATAGGCTTTTCGGCGATTGTGATGCCGTCCTGCAAAATCATCGCAGTTTCCCGCAGCGTCAGCGTGCTGCCCTCAATGGCATTTGAATGATAGGTGTTTTCTATCATAAACTCGTCGCGCAGGCGTTTCAGCTCGGTTTCATTGAGCGGGCGCATGGCTTCAAGCTTATGCGTGAGTTCATCGATTCGTGAAAAATCCATGGTGGATGCTCCTTTCATTGGAATGGCAATATGATTGCCGCTTTTACGAATTTTCAACATTATCCCGCTCGATGGTTTCTTCAATGGCGCGATTGATAAAGCCGTTTACGCTTTCGCCGCGTTTGTCTGCATGGGATTTAATATAATCTTTTTTGCCTTTGGATACGGTTAGATTGATTCGGTCGTATGTCTTAGCAATAAAAGCATTATCATATGCAGTTTTATTAAACTTTGCTTTTTCTTCCATGTTGGGAACCTCCTTGTTTGTTTTTATTATTATATCACTAATACAAACTTTACGCAATGTGTATTCTGCACAAAAACTTTGCGCAAAGTTTGTGCAATATTGCTCCTTGACACTTTGCGCAAAGTGTTATATAATAGAATCACAAGGTAAGGGAAGGCAGACGAAAGTAGGCGAAAGCCGAAATCAAGAAGGCAACATAAGAGCGGAACCGGATGCGGAAGTAACAGTATAGATTACAGACGCCGCAAAGCCCTCCGCCTCTTACCTAAAACAGAGAGGAGCATACCAATGAGTACGAGTGAGATCACAAGCAAAGTCAGAGAGTTGAAGGAACTCAAAGCCATGTTGGAGGAGATCGAAGCCGAGATCGACACGATTGAGGATGAGATCAAGGCGGAAATGACAGCGAGAAACACCGAGGAAATGTCCGTTGACGTTTACAAGGTCAGATGGACAAAGGTCACAAGCTCACGCTTTGACACTTCCGCATTCAAGAAAACCCATGCCGAGTTGTATAATCAATACACGAAGCAGACAGAGACGCGCCGTTTCTGTGTGGCATAAGAAAAGCTCCGTATAGCGCCACGATCAAATAAACGCTATACAGAGCTAC
>URZF01000117.1 GCA_900552255.1 uncultured Eubacteriales bacterium
CCATGCGACTTCTAAAATTCGTGAAGCTGCTGATTTGTTTGCTTTGCATACCATGGGATTTCGTGGAGAGGCTTTGGAAATCAGAGAGCCTCAAAAGGCCAATGCGATCGAAAAAAAGAATAAAATCATAGAAGCCGGACTGAGAGCGTTCGGCGAAAAAGGATATTATAAAACCACTACCGTCGAAATCGCAATGCTGGCCGGCGTTTCCACGGGAATCGTTTACAGCTATTTCAAGGATAAAAAAGACATTCTGCTGCATGCCCTGAGGCTGTATTTCGCAAACGTATTCCGTCCGATGGAAGAGACTCTGAAAACCATGACGGGTTCCGTCGATATCGAGGCGGAGGCGCGGAGCCTGATTCAAATCGCCATACAGTCGCACCGGGAGAATCTTGCGGCGCATGAGGAAATGATCGCCATGAGCCATCTCGATAAGGACGTTCATTCGCGTTTCATGGAGCTGGAGCATGAAATCACGGAAACCGTCTCGAGCTATTTAGAAGCCGGCGGCGTTCGTCCGCCGTATCTCAAAGAAAAAACCCACATTGCCTATAATCTGATAGAAACGCTCTGTCATGAAGCGGTATATCATCGGCATCCGTATATCGATTATACGGAAATGATCGAGCAGACCGTCCGTCTGCTTGTTTTCCTCTTTTCCGAATGAAAAACACCGTACATATCAAAAAAACGGAACGCGGATTCAAACCGAATCTGCGTTCCGTTTTTTTACATGCCGCGCGAATATTGTACGAACTGCCTCAGCCGCCGATCGTCCATTCGCCGCTTTGCTTTTGCAGCGCGACCATTTTTGCATAAAATCCGTTTTTTCGGGTCAGCTCCGCCGGACTGCCCTCTTCTGCGACCAAGCCGTCCCGCAACAGCACAAGCTTATCCGCGCCCTCGACGGTTCTCATGCGATGGGCGATGATCAGCACCGTCTTGTCCTTGACAAGTCTCGAGATCGCCTCTTGGATCTCCGTTTCGTTTTCCGCGTCGAGCGAGGCCGTCGCCTCGTCGAGCAGGATGATCGGCGCATCCTTTAAAAGCGCGCGGGCAATGGATATCCGCTGACGCTCGCCGCCGGACAGTGTGGAGCCGTTCTCCCCGATCATCGTCTGATAGCCGTTCGGAAGCCTTGACACAAATTCATCGCACCGCGCTTCTCTGGCCGCGCGCATGACATCCTCGTCGCTTGCTCCCTGTCTGCCGATCCGGATATTCTCCATCACCGTATTGTTGAAAAGCGTCACATCCTGGAACACAATCGAATAAGCCGAGAGCAGCTTTTCCGGATCGACGGTTTTCACATCCGTTCCGCCAACGGTAATGACACCGCGCTCGACATCCCAAAAACGCGCTGCAAGCTTTGCCGCCGTGGACTTTCCGCCGCCTGACGGACCGATAAGGGCTGTTACCTCGCCCTGCTTTGCCGTAAAGGACACATTTTTCAGCACCGTTTCGCCGCTGTTGTAAGCAAAGCCGACGTTTTTGAACTCGATATCATATCCGTTCGAATGGAAATCGGCTGTCCCCGGCTGAATGGGATACTCTTCGATCTCCCTCATACGGTCGATGTTGATCTGCGTCGAAAGGATCGCGGCAAGATTTTGCAGCGCGCCCGACATCGGATCGTACAGCCTCGACACCACGAGCAGATACATGAAAAACGTCATAACAGGCAGCTCGCCTTTTATCAGGAGCGAGCCTCCGACAAGCGCCGTCGTGGCGATCCCCAGCTTCAACAGCATGCCTGCCGTAACGACAAACATTGCGGCACCGAGCTCGCTTTTGATCGCGCGTCCCTCCACCGCCCCGATTTTGCGGTCGAGTCCTCTAAGATAAGCGCCTTCCGCATTGTTGGATTTGAGGTCGCGCACCGTTTCAAGGCATTCCTGAATGCCGTCGGCAAGCGCCATCTTGGCTTTCATCTGCTTTCTCGTAAAATAGTTCTGCACCTTCTTGGAAAAGGCGACGATGGCAAGCGCCACGGGAAGCACCCAAAGCGCGGCAAGCGCCATCCGATAATCGTAGAAGAACATGCTGACCGCGATCAGCACGGTGGAAAGAATCGAGCCGAAGAACTCGGGAATCCAGTGCGAGAACGCCGTTTCAAGCGTCGCACAGTCCGCCATCAGCGTGCTTGTCAGATCGGAAAGGTCTTTTTTGCCGAAAAAGGCAAGCGGGAGCTTACGGAGCTTTTCCGCGAGCGTCACGCGGCGCACGGCGCTCTCCTTATAGGTCGCAAAATAGGTCGCATTGTACTGCCACCATGCGGTCAGGAAAATCAGTACAAGCGCCGCCGCGATCCCCACGCCGTAAATCCAGTCGTGCGATTTCGGCACGCCGCCGCCGTAAAGATCATCTACCAGCAGATACAAAAGACTGACGGGAAGCATCAGAACGATGTTTGAAAGCGTGCAGGAGATCGTCGCTTTGATAAGATCCTTCGCTCCGTTTCGCGAAAGCGCGTATTTTTTCATCAGAAAATTTATCATACCGCACCTCCTACCTTCCAGCTCACGGAAGTCTGGTAGTCGTCCCACATCTTTTTGTAAAGGCCGTTGTCCTCCAGCAGCTTTTCATGCGTACCGCTTTCCGCAATACCGCCGTCTTTCATCACATAGATGCAATCCGCGTTCTTGACCGTCGTCAGCCTGTGTGCGATCATGACGACGGTTTTATCCTTGGCCAGCCGCTCGAACGCCTTCTGCACCATGTACTCGTTTTCGGGGTCGGCAAAAGCCGTGGCTTCGTCCAGCACCAAGATCGGCGCGTTTTTCAGCATCACACGGGCGATCGCGATCCTTTGCTGTTCACCGCCCGACAGATAGACGCCGCCGGTGCCCACGACCGTGTCGATTCCCTCCGGCAGCTTATCGACGATATCGTCGCACTGCGCACTGTGAAGCGCCGCAAACACCTCTTCTCTCGTCGCCTCCGGTTTCCCGAGCCTCACATTTTCAAATATGGAGGTTTTCAAAAGCCGGCTGTCCTGAAACACATACGCCACCGTATCCATCAGACGCTTCTTTTCAAGATTCTTGACGTTCACGCCGCCCACCTTTACTGCGCCGTCCTTTACGTCCCAAAAGCGGGAAATAAGTCCCGCGACCGTCGTTTTTCCGCCTCCCGAAGGTCCGACAAGCGCCACGGTCTGCCCGGGACGCACGGAAAAAGACACATGACTCACAGCGTCGGTATCGGCTCCGCGGTAACGGAACGAAACGTCCTCAAACTCCACCGAATTGTCCAGAGGAAGCTGCGGGCTCTCAGGCTCAGGCAGAGGCTGCAAATCGAGGATCGAATGAATCCGCGCCAGCGCGTCGTTTACAATCAAGGTATTTTCGCTCATGTACATGACCTTGTTGAGCGTCACCGAGATGATCGGCGTAAAGATGATATAGAAAATCAGGTTCATGAGAAATGTCGGCTCCGCCGCGCCGTGACCCGTAATCAGAAGCCCTGCGGCGATGAGCAGCGCAAAGACGCTGTTGATCGCCGTCGTGAACCAAAGCATCGGCCGCATCAGCTCCTTGGTATATGCTACGACCCATGTGTTATAGCGGTCGATGGAGCCTTTAAACCGCTTGAAGGAAAACACTGTCTGTCCGAAGGTTTTGACAACGGGAATCCCTCGGACATACTCCACCGCCTCATTGTTCATATCTTCAAGCGCGCTCTGATACTGCTTCATCTTCTCCGCCATGCCGCGCCCCGTCATCTTCGCCATGATTCCGAACGCGACAAGCGTCGGAACGAGGCTGAGAAGCCCCAGCCGCCAGTCAAAAACAAACAGAATGACAAGCATTCCGACCGGTGTCGCAATCGCGCCCGCCATGTCCGGAAGCTGATGCGCAAGATAGGTTTCGGTCGCGGCGCTCGATTCGTTCACGATCCGGCGTACCCGTCCGCTGCCCATGTCCTCCATGAAGCCGAGCGGCAGCTCCGTCACATGCTTCATCGCCCTTCTGCGGATATTGCTCGCAACGCGGAACGCCGAGAGATGCGAGCACATCAGCGCGCCGAAATACACCGCCATAGAGACAAGCGCGAAAATCACCGCCATCCATCCGTTATGTATGATATTCGACGCTCCGGAAAAATCGCCGCCCGCCTCGATGACCTCTTTGATAATCAGCCAAATATACACAAACGGCACAAGCGCAAGAAGCGCGCTTATCGCGGACAGCACCCAAGAGGAATACGTGAGGATCTTATGCTTTCCCGCATATTCCATAAGCTCCGAAAAGCTTTTGTTCTTCTTCATTCTTCTCTCCTCCGTTCCCGATTTCTTTTTGAAGCTTGCAAAGACCAACCACCCCCTAAAAAATATAGCTTTCGCCGGAGTTTGTCTAGACTAACCCTGCGGCAAAAAGGAAGGGATCTATGACAATCCCAGCAATTTGTCCCAACCGGCGTTGAAAAATTCCTGAAGCTGCTTTACATAGATGCCCGCGTCCTCTTTCGGGAAATCGTGCGCCACAATCTCAAACATTCCGACGAAAAGCGCGCTGGCAAGCATATGATTCAAGTCCGCCCGCACCTCGTTCACAGAGATACCCATGTTCCGGAGAACTTCTATGAAGCGAACGGTGTTCCGCGTCTCTATCTCGACCATTTTATCGACATAGCTTTCATAGCTCGAACCGCGGCTCTTGCAGATAATGAGCTTGAACGCATCAAAATGCTTGTAGATGATGTCGATCATATAATCGACCTTTCTCTCTACATAATCGTGCATCTCCGCCTTTTGTCTCGCCGGCTCAAAGGAAGCAAATTCATCCTGCACAAAGCAAAAATAGTCATATAGCTCGGAGGCGCCGTCGTCCACCAGCCCTCGGAAGATTTCGTCCTTATCCGCAAAGCGACTGTACAAAATGCCCGTTGTAAAACCCGCTTTTTCCGCAATCGTGCGCATAGAAGCGTCGGCAAAACCCTTTTCCATGAACTCCGCTTTGGCGAATTCCAATATTTTTTGCTTGATCGATTCGTCTTTCATTGCTTCCCGCCTTTGATAACGA
>URZF01000118.1 GCA_900552255.1 uncultured Eubacteriales bacterium
CATCATCGCCAACATCCCGAGTGACCTCTATCAGATTGCCGCGGTCTGCCTTGGGCTTATCGGGTGCATCGTGCTCGGCGTCGGCATTTATCGGGAATACGGCAGCAAAAAGACCGCGCCTTCTCCCGAAGCTTCCACCGGACAAGCCTCAAAATCCGCCGACGCGGAGAAAATCGACAGTGCCGACACGGGAAGCGGCGGCAAAAATTCATAAGGAACATCCCAAACCAAGGAGCTTGCTACGCAAGCTCCTTTCTTTATTCTGTTGCCGTTTTCTTTCTTATATTTCTCTTTCGGACGAGTGCTGCAAGTCCCAGCATGACCAGCACGCCGCAGAGCACGCCCACGCTGTCCAGCAGCACATCGAGCACGGACGCATGCCGTCCCGGCACAAAATACTGGTGCAGCTCATCCGACGCGGCATATAATACGGATAGCCCAAAGGATATGAGCCCGCACCGGTACGGCTGCATGGCGAAGGTGGCGAAAAAACCGCAGACCGCGGCGCCGAGCGCAAAGTATTCGGCGAAATGGGCAAGCTTTCGGAGCACCGCCCCGAATGTGACCACTGTTTGTTCGTATTCCTCGCCGCTCTCCCCGTCTCCGGAGCCGATGATCTGCAAAATTTTTTCCGACAAATTATCGCTGGAATTTCCCGATTTTTCGCCGTTCTGCGCGGAAAACCAAAAAATCGCCGCGGCAAGCGCAAGCGCAAAAACAAGCATTAGATAGCGCATGATCTGTTTTTTCATGAAAATCTCCGGTCAAAAATTTCAGTTCTGCTTTATTATATCCCGTTTTCCGTTTTTGGTCAATGTTTTCGGGGGCAAATTGACTTTTTCGGACGGACATACATATCATGAAAGTAGACGAAAGCACGTCAAAATTCATGAAAAGGAGAATCAACAAGTGCAATATTCCAGAAACACCGCGCGCCGGATGCTTGAATATCAGAACCGCATCAACACGGCTGCGGCAAGCGCCACCGCCGGTGACAAATATATGAACACGAAAAATGGGTATGTGAGCGCCGCCGCCCAAAGTCAGGATACGGTCGGATGCGGCTCCATCTCCAACCAGCCCCTCAGCCTCGCGATGGCATACGTTCCCTTCCAAGAGTTCAGAGACCTCAACGAGCCTGAGGAGGCGCTTGCCGCCGGAACCCTCTTCCGCGAGCTCGACAAGCCGTTCTATGGTCAAAGGAGGAAGATGGGATGAACGAAAGAGAAAAGCTGCTCCGCCGCATCCAGGCGGAGGATTTTGCGACGCTGGAAACCGTTCTCTATTTGGACGGACATCCGACCAACAAAAAAGCGCTTGCCTTCTATGACAAGCACCGCGCGATCGCCAAGGGTCTGCGCGACGAATACGAGGGGAAATTCGGTCCCTTAACGATTTACGGAAACAACGACATGAACGACTGGCACTGGATCGACAAACCGTGGCCGTGGGAAAGAGAGGCAAATTAAGCTATGTGGGCATATGAGAAGAAATTACAGTATCCGGTCAAGATCAAGAACCCGAATCCGACATACGCAAAAATCATCATGAGCCAGCTCGGCGGTCCCGACGGCGAGATGGGCGCGGCCACGCGCTATCTCAATCAGCGCTACACCATGCCTTATGGAGAGATCATCGGCATTTTGACCGACGTCGGCACGGAGGAGCTCGCTCACCAAGAGATGATCGCGGCGATCGTTTACCAGCTGACAAGAAATCTTTCTATGGATGAAATCGTAAAATCCGGCTTCGATACTTATTTCGTCGATCATACCGCCGGAATCTATCCGGTATCTGCGGCCGGCGTTCCGTTCACCGCCTCCTATCTCGGCGTAAAAGGCGATCTCTTCGCCGATCTCAACGAGGACCTCGCTGCGGAACAGAAAGCAAGGGTCACTTACGACAACATCCTGCGTCTCGTGGACGATCCCGATGTGCGCGATCCGATCAAGTTCCTGCGCCAGAGGGAAATCACCCACTATCAGCGCTTCGGAGACGCGCTGCGTGTCGCGCAGGACAACATGGACTCCAAGAATTTCTACGCATACAATCCGGAATTCGACTAAAAAGCAAAAAAGACGGCGGTATCGCCGTCTTTTTCCATATACTATCCCAAAAGCGCGCGGTCGCTTGCAAACTGCGTGCCGCTGAGCTTTCTGAATTTATCGAGCAGGTCCTCAATCGTGAGCTTCTTTTTCTCTTCGCCGGAAATATCGAAGATGATCCCGCCTTCATGCATCATGATAAGCCGGTTGCCGTGATTGATCGCATCCTGCATGTTGTGCGTCACCATCAGCGCCGTGAGGTTCTCCTCCTCGATGATCTTATCCGTGAGCGCCATGACCTTGGACGCCGTCGCGGGATCCAGCGCCGCCGTATGTTCGTCGAGAAGCAGCAGCTTCGGACGAACGAGCGTCGCCATCAGCAGCGTCACCGCCTGACGCTGTCCTCCCGAAAGGAGCCCCACCTTGCTGGAAAGGCGGTGTTCCAGTCCAAGCCCCAGCTCGGCAAGCATCCGCTTGTATTCCTCCCGCTCCGCGCTTCGGATCCCCCAGCCAAGCCCGCGGCGCTTGCCGCGGCGCCGCGCCAGCGCAAGGTTTTCTTCAATTTCCATATCCGCAGCCGTCCCCATCATGGGGTCCTGAAACACACGTCCGAGCAGCTTCGCTCTTTTGTATTCGAGCATGCCTGTCACATCGCTGCCGTCGATGACAATCTGTCCCGAATCCGGACGCCATACGCCGGCAATGGCGTTGAGCATCGTCGATTTTCCGGCGCCGTTTCCGCCGATCACAGTGACGAAATCCCCGTCATTCAGCGTGAGCGTGAGATTTTTGAGCGCGACCTTCTCGTTTACCGTGCCCGCGTTAAAGGTTTTGGTGATATTTTTAAGCTCCAGCATTTCCACCGTCCCCTTTCCTTCTGCCGCTCGATATATATTTTCCCTTCCAGTATGGCACCGCAAGGAAGAACGCCACAACAAGCGCCGACAGCATCTTCAAAAGGTCGGTGTCAAGTCCGAAGAAGATAACGGTCTGATACACGATATAATAGATGATGCCGCCGCAGATAACGCCGAGCAGACGGACGATGAAATTGCGGGAAATCCGGGAAAAGACCGCCTCGCCGATGATGACGGCGGCAAGTCCGATGACGATCGCGCCGCGTCCCATGTTGATATCCGCCGAACCCTGATACTGCGCAAGCAGCGCGCCGGCAAGCGCGACGATCCCGTTGGAAAGCATAAGACCGAGTATTTTGTTGAAATCCGT
Organism: uncultured Eubacteriales bacterium; assembly: GCA_900552255.1. Classification (GTDB taxonomy): domain Bacteria; phylum Bacillota; class Clostridia; order Oscillospirales; family CAG-272; genus QALR01. The sequence goes on from URZF01000118.1 coordinate 3,273, forward strand.
GTTGATTCCCTGTGCGCGGCTCATGCTGATGTTACAGCCGGTCGAACGGATGGACGAACCGAGCTCCGTTCCGAAAAACCAATACAATACCGCAATAAGCACGATGCTGACCGCGGCAAGAACCAGAAGCGTCTGCGTCTTTTTCAGCTGTGTCACAAGCACATAGAAGTTACGTGCCGGCAAAGCCTGATTCGCTTTTCCTAAGATTTTGAGATTGACCGACCACAGAATCAGCTGTGTGAGGATTCCGGCAAGGATCGCGGGAATCCCCATAAAGGTATGGAAAACGCCGGTGAGAAGCCCTGCCGCCATACCGGCGGCAAGGGCGGCGAGCATCGCAAGCCATACGTTGACACCGGAAATAACCAGCATCGTGCACACCGCGGCACCCGTACAAATGGAACCGTCCACCGTGAGGTCTGCGATGTCGAGCACCTTATAGGTTATGTAGACGCCGATTGCCATAATGCCCCAAATGATCCCCTGAGCAATGGCGCCCGGCAAAGCATTCAGCCAGCCCATCTTATTCTCCTATCGCTTTATAACCCTCAGGAACCGTGATGCCGAGCTCCTCGCAGATCTCTTTGTTGTATTTTTTCACGGGATTCGGATCGTAAGCGATCGCCATTTCGGAAATATTCGCCTCTCCCGTCAGAATCTCCGCCGCCATTTCGCCGGTCTTGTAGCCGATTTCATAATAGCTGATGGAAAGCGTCGCAACGCCGCAGCCGGAGCAGATTCCCTCTTCACCGGCGATGATCGGCACCTTCTTCGGAAGAACGACGTTATTGATGGTTTCCGTGCAGGAGGCCGCCGTATTGTCCGTCGGAATATAAATCACATCGCAGTCGGACGCCGCTTTCTCGGCAACCTGCGCCACGTCGTTGGAATCCGAGAACTTATATTCGGTGCAGGTGATGCCCTTAGCTTCAAGATACTCCTTGACCACCTCTGCCTGATAGGCGGAATTCGGCTCCGCAGAGCAGTAGAAAAGCCCAACTGTTTCAGCTTCCGGGAAGAAATCGAGAATCATCTGCGCCTGATCCGAAAGAGGGGCCAGATCGGAAGTACCCGAAATATTGCCGCCGACGGTACCATCAAAATCCGGAAGATTCAAAGCGACGCTGTATGCCGTAATGGAGGTGCCGAGAATCGGGATCGTCGTCGTGGCATTGGACGCCGCTTGAAGAGCGGAGGTGCCGTTTGCCATAATGAGATCGACATTTTTGGATACAAAGCTGTTGACGATCGTCGAGCACGTATTCGATTCGCCCTGCGCGTTCTGCAATTCAAATTTGACATTTTCCTCGCCGAGCTTGTCGATAAGCGCCTGCTTAAAACCCTCGGTAGCAGCGTCGAGCGCGACGTGAGGCGCCTGCTGGCAGATGCCGATCGTATACGCTTTCTTTTCCCCGCATGATACCAATGCGAGAGAAAGACATGAGACCGCAAGAAGGACCGCGATGATTCTGCTGAGTGATTTCATTTGAATGTCTCCCTTTGATTTCAATATTTTAATAAAAACGCCCCGCACTTCCGTACGATGGCGCAATATCCGCATGATGACCCGGCTGTTTATACGGACGGCAAGGCTTCTTTAATATAACATTAACATAGCACAAGCATATCGTACCGCATCGCCGAAACGGTATAAAACAGCTTCGGCACTTGCTTTTCTGCCCATAAAGATCAACTTC
>URZF01000119.1 GCA_900552255.1 uncultured Eubacteriales bacterium
AAAAATACAAAAAAATACACAAATCGGAAGCCATGATAAAAATAATTCTTGCAAATGGCATTTTTTAAGTGTAAAATTAAAATATTTAACGGGTAAACGGAGATTAGATGAATGTCGATCCAAGATTTGTTCAAAAAAATAGAGACCGCAAGGGTTCCGGCGGGCAAACCGGAATATATCGTCGCGGGGCTTGGCAATCCTGGGAGGGAATATGCGGAAACACGGCATAATGCGGGCTTTATGGCTCTCGATTTTATTGCCGCAAAGCTCGGCGTGAAGACCGACCGGGCGAAGTTCGACGCGCTTTGCGGCAATGCCGGCATCGGCGGGAAAAGCGTGCTTCTCATGAAGCCGCAGACCTATATGAATTCCTCCGGAATCGCGGTTTCCGCCGCGGCGGATTATTATAAAATCCCGCCGGAGCACGTCGTCGTTCTGTGCGACGACATCACGCAAGCGCCCGGAAAGCAGCGCATCCGGCGCAGCGGGAGCGCGGGCGGGCATAACGGTCTCAAAAGCATCATCGGAATGCTGGATACTGAAAATTTTCCGCGCATCCGGCTCGGCATCGGAGAAAAGCCGTCGCCGGAATATGATCTCGCGGCGTGGGTGACGGGAAAATTTTCCGAAGCCGACAAAAAAGCCTTGACCTCGCGCTTCGATGGGGTGTATCATGCGGTAGAGCTGATCTTGGCCGGAGATTTTGAAAAGGCGATGTGTCTTTATAATGGATAAAAAGAGATGAGCCGTAAAATGGAGTTCGGGCTGCTTCCCGACGGTGATGCCATGAAGATCAAGGGAGACTTTGATGTCAGGTTTATCCTTTCATTCAATGAATTTGCCGCTGCACGCCGCGAATGGCTGACCGAAAACAGTATGGATTTGCAAGCATGGCATGTACGCGCGTATCGATGGGACAAGATGGGACCGGACGTCCGTCCGATCTCCTGCGACGCTGCGCTGGCAGCTTTGAAATCACGGGAGAGAACTGTTTTTATCATGTCCGAGGACAATGGGGATATATCTTGCAGTATGTGCGCGTTTGAAGGGTATGAAAAAAATCAGAAGGGGTTTGTCGCGCAGGTTTCTGCTCTTGCGCTCGCGGAAAGAATCGAATATGAATGGGATGAGGAATATATAAAGGAGGCGTTTTTGGGCAAAGAGAAGCTTTTGCCTGATGATTTATATGTTTTCGATATCCAGTTTTCTTGGCTCCTTGTTTTCACGCATGAAATCTGCGAGACGGGAGCACGATGTTGAATGTCTGGGAAAATTTGAGGGAGGACTTGGGCAAAATATATGAATATCCTGCTTGACAGTATCCGGGAAAACCGGGAATACGGCGAAATTCGGAAGGCCTTGAAGTCGCGCGGGGACGCGGCGAGACGATATCCGTCGCTTGTGACGGGACTTTGCGAGGGGGCGCTCGACGCTTTCCTCGCCGCTTGTGTTTATGACGAGGAAAAGGGGATTCCGGCGCTTGTCTGCGCGCCGGACGAAAAAAGCGCCGCCCGCCTTCTCGGAACGCTTTCGGCCTTCGGACTGCGCGCCGCCCTTTATCCGGAACGGGATCCGGTGCTTTATAATATCGTTTCCTCTCATGAGCTGGAGCATGAGCGCATCGCGGTTCTGACGGATTTGCTCGAAGAAAAGCTGGATGTGGTGATAACGACGCCCAGCGCGGCGCTTTCCTTTACGATTCCGGAGGAGATCCTGCGCGGGGCGACGAAAACGCTTGCCGTCGGGGACTCTATCGGCATGGAGGCGCTTGCCGCTTTTCTTGCGGAATCCGGCTATGTGCGCTCCGAGCTTGTCGACGGCAAGGGACAATTCAGCGTGCGCGGCGGTATCATCGATATCTTTCCGCCGCATCTCGGAAATCCCGTGCGCATGGAGCTTTTCGGCGACGAAATCGATCAAATCGGCTATTTTGACGTCATGACGCAGCGCAAGACGGAGAATTTGTCGGAGGTCATGATCACCTGCGCGCGTGAGATTTTGATTTCCGAGGAAAAACGAAAGGGATTGTCCGAAAAAATCCGATCGGCAGCGGAAAAAGCGTCTTCACCGGAAATCAAGACCTCGCTCATGCACGAATATGAGGCGCTGATCTCCGGCGTCGAAATTTCATTTTCCGACAAATATATTTCCTATATCTATCCGGAGAAAATCACGCTTCTCGACTATTTCGGACCGAACACCCTGACCTTTGCGGTCGAAAGTCCCGCGATTCTCGACAGACTTCGTGCGGATGAAGCCCATATGCTGGAAACGACGGGCGAGCTTTTGAAGTCCGGACTTCTTCTTCCGAAATACAGTGAATTTTCGGCCGAAACTCCGGTTTTGCTCGCTTTTTTCGAGAGCCGGACGGCGCTGCTGCTCAACAATTTCGTCTCTCAGTATCCGGGCAAGCTTTCCGGCATGTATTCGTTTGCCGTGCGGCCGACGCCGTCTGTTTCCGGCGATTTTTCGCTGCTTTCGGAGGATATCGCCGCGTATTTGAGAAGTAAATATGCGGTGCTTCTGCTTTGTGAAAACGAGGCGGAGGCTTCGTCGATGAAAAATCTGCTCACGGAAAACGGGGTCGCGGCTCTCTATTCCGAAACGCCTGATACGAAGGCTCCTGCTCAGACGGTAACGGTCATGAGCTTTCCTCTCCACGGTTTCGAGCTGCCGGCGGAAAGGTTCGTCTGTATTTCGCTTACGGCGGGCGGAACCAAAACGGAGAAGGCGCGGCGCCGGCATGCGGCAAAAAACGCGAAATCCTCGTCTAAGACGAAAGAAAAGATCCTTTCCTATGCCGATCTTTCGGTCGGGGATTATGTCGTCCATGAGGTACACGGCATCGGCATCTACAAAGGTCTTGAGAGTATCCGTGGTTATGACGGTGTTCGACGGGATCATATCAAGATCCAGTATTCCGGAACGGATGTCCTGTATGTCCCGTGCGAGCAGATCGATTCCGTTTCCAAATATATCGGCGCCGCCGCGGAAAGCGGCGGACTCAAGCTGTCAAGGCTTGGCGGCGCCGAATGGACGAAAACGAAAGCCCGCGTGAAAAGCGAAGTCAAAAGCATGGCCAAGGAGCTCATCGCGCTTTATGCGGAGCGCCTGCGCCGTCCGGGATTCGCCTTTTCGCCGGACGACGAGATGCAGCGCGAATTTGAATCCGTGTTTGAATATGAGGAGACGGACGCGCAGCTCGTCGCCGCCGCCGACATTAAGCGGGATATGGAAAAGCCGGTTCCGATGGACCGTCTGCTTTGCGGGGACGTCGGCTTCGGCAAAACCGAGGTCGCACTGCGCGCGGCTTTCAAGGCGGTACTGAGCTCCAAGCAGGTGGCGATCTTGGTGCCGACGACGATTCTCGCGATGCAGCATTATGCGACGATTGCGGCGCGTATGCGCGGCTTTCCGGTAAAGGTTTCCTACGTGTCTCGCTTCAAATCGACCGGAGAGCAGGACGCGACGCTGCGCGCGCTGCGCCGCGGAGACATCGATATCATCGTCGGAACGCACCGGCTTCTTTCATCGGATGTGGAATTTCATGACCTTGGGCTTGTCATCATCGACGAGGAGCAGCGCTTCGGCGTCGCGCACAAGGAGAAGCTCAAACAGATCTCGAAAAACGTGGATGTCCTGACGCTGACGGCGACGCCGATCCCGCGGACGCTGAATATGGCGATGACCTCCATTCGGGACATGTCCGTGCTCGACGAGGCGCCGGGTGACCGGCTTCCCGTACAGACCTATGTGCTGGAGCATGACGACGTCGTGATTTTTGAAGCGATCAGGCGCGAGCTTCACCGCGGCGGTCAAGTATTCTATCTGTATAATCGTGTGGAGACCATTCGCGAGAAAACGGCAAAAATCGCGCGCCAGTTCCCGGAGGCCTCCGTCCGATTCGCGCACGGACAGATGGAAAAGGGAGAGCTTGCCGATATTTGGCAGGCGCTTGTCGACGGGGAGATCGATATTCTCGTTTGTACGACGATCATCGAGACGGGCGTGGACGTTCCGAATGCCAATACCCTCATTATCGAGAACGCCGACCGGATGGGACTTGCGCAGCTCCATCAGATCCGCGGGCGCGTCGGACGCTCCGCCCGCCGTGCGTATGCGTATTTCACCTATCCGCAGGGAAGGGTCCTGACCGAGGTGTCCGCCAAGCGACTTCAGGCGATCCGCGATTTTACGGAGTTCGGATCGGGCTTCAAGATCGCGCTTCGCGACCTTGAGATCCGCGGCGCCGGCGACGTGCTCGGTTCGCGCCAGCACGGACACATGGAAAGCGTCGGCTACGATATGTATCTGAAGATTCTGAACGACGCGGTCCTGGAAGAAAAGGGCATCGCGCCGAAGGAAAAAATCGAATGCGTCATCAATATCGGCAGGGATTCCTATATTCCGGAGACCTATATCCCCTCCGCGGCGCAGAGAATCGATATCTACAAAAAAATCGCCGCGATCGAGAACGCGCAGGATGTGGACGATATCGCGGACGAGCTGCTCGACCGTTACGGAGACCTGCCGTCGTCGGTGGAAACGCTTTTATCGATTTCTCTTGTCCGCGCGATGGCCTGTGAATGTGGTTTTATCCAAATCGATCAGAAGCAGAACGACGTCGTCGTCTATCCCAAGGAACTCGATGTCCTCGCATGGTCCGAGATGGGCGGTATCTATCCCGGCCGTATCGTTATGAGACCGACGGATAAGCCGCATGTGCTGTGCAAAGGACGGCGCGGCGAGCCTGTCTTTGCGTTTCTCGACAATTTCTTAAAAAATTATATACAAATAAAATCAAAAAAAGTATAGATTTTTTCCGTATTGCATTGTATAATATAAAAAGTAAAAATCGGCTTCCGCCGGTTTTTGGCACAGATGAACATTTTAAGGAGAATGAACATGAAAAAAGGAAGTTTGATTTTAAGGCTTTTGGCCGCCGCGC
>URZF01000120.1 GCA_900552255.1 uncultured Eubacteriales bacterium
AAAAAAAAAAAACAAAAAAAAGAACAAATAAGTAAAAAAAATTTAAAGCAATATAAAAAAAAAAAAAAAAAAAAAAAAGGTAGAAAAGAAAGCGAAAAAGCTTTGGAAGGATCTCAATGAGGACAAAATCGAGATCAAATTTATCACAACGCCGATGGGGCTGATCGTCATGGCAGCCGGCATCACGACACTCGTTTGTCTTGCGAAGTGCGTCGGCAAGATGGAAAAAAGAGCCTCCGTAAAAAAGCAGGACACAAAGCTCTCCCGACATATCGCGGAGCACACGGGATACCAAAAAGAGGCGCTGGAAGCGCCTCTTTTTGATTTTATTCTCTTGTGTAAATTATTATATACAGACGTATATGATAGATTATCTTATCAAAACAAATTTGGGACAACCGAAAAGAACGTCTGATAAGTCCAGCAAAAGCAAGTCTGTCCGCATGGTTCCCATCGGACGGACTTGCTTTATCCCATCATAATTTCGGAAATAGCGTCCAAAATCTTGTCATGGCAGCCCCCACAGCCGGTCGAGCAGTGCGTGATTTTCTGCACCTCTTCAAAAGCTTTCAGCACGTCGTCAAACTGATCAATCTGATGCAGCGCTTTTTCCACATCTCCGTAGGAAACCTGCTTGCAGTGACAAATCATTTCGTTTTCTTTCACACATATCGCCTCCTGTCTTTATCAGCTATTGCTTATGACCGTATTTTAGCACAAGTGCTTCCTAAATTCAAGAGGGCACAAATAAATTCTCCGAAAACACACCGAATCCATCCGATCGGACGGAAACCGTCGTCCTGCTCTTTCAGGCGACTACCTGCGAGCGCTTTTCTTCCCGCTTTTGCCGAAACACGCCGGCCGTCGCGACAAGCAAAACGGTGAACAGACAAAGCCTGATCCAATCAAACAAAGCATAAAGAAAGGAAACCGGCGTCTGCAAGCCAAGCAGAAGCAGATCATGCCATCTCTCCATGGATAAAATGCCGATCCCGGGAATCCTGCTTAAAATGAAAAGAAGCACCAAAACGCCCCATCCGGCATAAAACAGGATTCTCTGTTTGGACGACAGTCTCAGCCGCAGTCCTCGGAAACTGAAAAAAGTCCCAACCACAAGGCCAATCAGTCCAAGAAGCAAGACCCACGACCATATCATACCCCAATGGAAACCATGAGAATAGGAATAAGGATCGAATACGGCGGCACGGCCAATCGAGCTGTGCAGACCTACACAGATGTCCCAATAAATATCAACTTGCCACAGACACCACAGTGCGATCCGCCGCTTGAAAAGAAAACAGGTGACCCCGCAGGTCAAGAACGGCAGAAAGAAAAGCAATCCCGAAAGCATATCCCCGAAAACGGCGATCAGTAAACCAAGAAGTCCGCCCACGGCGAGGATTATCGTTCCCACGAGCTTCCGTATCGGAACCGCATGAAGCACGACGACACGCTCTCCCTTGTCGGAGCAATTCGGTTTCATCTCCTGCGGCTCAGGCGCCGCATCACGGACAAGCTCGTCCAGCGTCACACCGAAAAGCTCACTAAGCTTCACCAGCTTGTCGAGCTCCGGCACGGACGCGCCGGTTTCCCACTTGGATACAGACTGACGCGAAACCTCCAAGGCATCGGCCAAATCCCCCTGTGAGAATCTTTTCTCCGTCCGGAGACGATAGATTTTATCTGCAAGTCCCATATCGATTGCTCCTTTCCGCCCTCTTTTTTGTCACTATCATAATCATAAAAGCATCGAAAAAACAACCAACTCGGCTTTCAAATTTTAGCAACCGACGGTTGCACATCCCATAAAAACGTCTAAAACCCCGGATTTTACATGAAATTCCTCTTTTTGCTTCTGCAAATGCACATCTTTCAAGAATTTTTCTTTTTCGGTGAGATTGACAGACCGATAACACGACAAATTATTATAGCATTGTAAAAAATGTCAACCACATCGACTCTGCATTTGGAGGAACAGCCTGTATGCGCAAAACGATCAAAGAATATGTGAGACTCATGAGGATCCGGCATTGGATCAAAAATTTTCTTCTGTTTCTCCCTGCTTTTTTCGCGGGGCGCCTCTTTGAACCCGCGATTTTTTCCGTGCTGGTTCCCGGATTTTTCGCGATGTCGCTCTATTCCTCTGCCGTATATGTCTTCAACGATCTCTGCGATGCACCCAAAGACCGGCAAAACGAAATAAAGCGCGAAAGGCCGATCGCCAAAGGCACGATTTCCGGACGCGCCGCCGTCATTTTGATCGCGGTGCTGGTGATTCTCGCTTCCCCTCTCAATTTGACCGCCTGCGGGCCTTCCCTTCCTGCACTTTTGCCGCTTCTCTTTCTCATCCTAAATATCGGATACAGTGCCGGATTTAAAAATGTTCCCATTCTCGATCTCGTCATTTTGGTTTCGGGATATATCATCCGTATTTTTTACGGTTCGCTTATCACCGGCATCGCCGTCTCCGGCTGGTTTTTCATGACGATTGTGGCGCTGTCCTTTTTTCTCGCGTTCGGAAAACGCAGAAATGAGAAGCGCAGTCCGGACAGCGAAAGCCGTCCGGTGCTCGCCCGGTACACCGAAGGATTTTTGACCGCGGGAATTTACCTTTTCCTCGCGCTGTTCATCGCTTTCTACGCGCTTTGGAGCATGCGCGGCGAGACCGCGATCACACCTGCCGCATTTACCGTGCCGCTTGTCATCGTGATCGTCCTGCGCTACTGCCATAACATCGAAAAGGGCGGAGGAGGCGATCCTGTCGGCGTGATCTTCTCCGATATCGTGCTTTGGATCCTCGGCGCCGGCTATCTCGGCTTTATGACCTATCTCATCTATTTAGGCGGTGCTCCCTCATGAACGTATATGATTTTGACAAAACCATCTATCGGGGAGACAGCACAAAGGATTTTTATCTCTTTCTTCTGCGGCGGCATCCGGGACTTATCCGTTATTTTCCGAAGCAGATCATAGGACTCTCTCGCTATCTCGCCGGAAAATGCACCAAAACCGAATGGAAAGAGACCTTTTTCTCCTTTTTGACCGGCATTCCCGACTGCGAACGCGAGGTCGCGCAATTTTGGGACAGGAAAGAGCGCAAAATCGCCGCTTGGTACCGGAAACAAAAGCACTCCGACGATGCCGTCATCTCCGCTTCGCCGGAATTTCTTCTCGCGGAAATCTGCCGCAGACTTGAAATCCTCCCGCCGGTCGCATCGGTCGTGGATCCCAAAACCGGCAGATTCACCGGAGAAAACTGCCGAGGAAAAGAAAAAGTGCGACGATTTTATGAACGCTTTCCAAACGGAAGGATCGCCGGATTTTGGTCGGATTCCCTGTCCGACCTGCCGATGGCGGCACTCGCCGCACGCGCATATCTTGTCAAAAAAAATAAAATCACACCGTGGAAGCTGCCACCGGAGGACAAAGCATATGATTGAAGAAGCCCAAAAATCGGGCGTCATCGTTAGGGTCGCCTATGTATATTTAACGCTTCCCATTCTGATTTTTATCGTCGGATGGTTCCGGGCGTACCTTGCCATTCCCGCCATTCTCATCGTGCTCGGCGCACTGTTTTCCGCGATGCGCCGTGCGCCGAGGCTTTGGATCCCCAAGCTCACGCGCGGCAATGCGCTGACCGTCGGTATTATTTTCGCCGCCGCACTTGTCTGGCTCTACTTTTCCGGAATCGGCGGATATGCCTATCAAAACTATGATTTCGGATGGCGGAACGGCATATTCAAGACGCTGGTCGAGAACAGATGGCCGGTTATCCTCGAGCAAGCAGAGCCTTATTTCGATTCGCCGGCCGCGTTTGTCTATTATTTTGCCTTTTGGCTGCCGGCGGCGCTGATCGGCAAGGTTTTCGGGCTTTCCGCAGGGATCCATTTCCAGTTCATTTGGGCGCTTATCGGGATCCTGCTCGTATTTTACTTCATCATGGCCGCAAGAGAACGGCTTTCTCTGATGCCGGTCTTTGTTTTCATTTTTTTCAGCGGGCTTGACGCGCTGGGCTCGTTCCTCCTGACAAATTCCGGCAGCTTCATTTGGTTTGGTACCGGACATATCGAAAACTGGGCGCCGGGTTTTCAGTATTCCTCGTTCACGACGCAGCTCTTTTGGGTATTCAATCAAGCGATTCCCGCATGGCTCATCACGCTCATGCTCTTTCATGAGAAGGATAACCGCTCCGTTGTGTTTCTCTATTCGCTGTCGCTGCTCTCCTGCACACTTCCGGCGGTCGGGATGCTCCCGCTGCTGTGCTACTTCATCATTACCAATCTCCTGCGGGACTACGACAGAGAAAAATCTTTCGGGAAAAATCTGAAAAATATGCTTTGGGGGCTTTTCACTTTCACCAATATCGCCGGCGGCGGCCTTATTGGGATCACCTCGTTTTTATTCCTCAAAACAAACGCATCCGGGCAGAAGATCGGCACGATCTTTGGAAAAGGCTCTTTGGCGTCGTATTTGTTGTTTGTGTTCTTTGAATTTCTCATCTATTTCATCGTCATTTACCGTGCAAGACCCAAGGGCGGGCTTTATTGGGTGACGCTCGCTTCCCTGTTGCTCATTCCCCTTATCCGAGTGGGCAGCAGCATCGATTTCGTCATGCGCGCCTCGATTCCCGCTCTTGTTTTGCTCTGCCTCATGACAATAGATGCACTCGACCGATATAAAGCTGAGGCGGCAAAGCCGCGATATCTTTTGCTCATCGCCGTTGTCCTCATCGGCGCGCTCACGGCACAGCATGAGCTCACCCGCTCTTTTCAGCGTACAGTCGGCGCCGGCTCCGACAAATCGAAAATTCTTTGCGAGCCGCTCGAGCTTGTCAGCGATCCGCTGCGAAACAATTTTTTTGGGAATCCGGAAAATTCATTCTTCTTTCAGCATATTGCAAAAAAATAAGCAAAAAAGGATGCTTGCGCCG
>URZF01000121.1 GCA_900552255.1 uncultured Eubacteriales bacterium
AAGGGTTGCGCTCGTTGCGGGACTTAACCCAACATCTCACGACACGAGCTGACGACAACCATGCACCACCTGTCTCCAAGTTCCCCGAAGGGCACAGCCAACATTACATCGGCCTTCTTGGGATGTCAAGTTTCGGTAAGGTTCTTCGCGTTGCATCGAATTAAACCACATACTCCACTGCTTGTGCGGGCTCCCGTCAATTCCTTTGAGTTTCAACCTTGCGGCCGTACTCCCCAGGTGGAACACTTATTGTGTTAACGCCGGCACGGAAGCTTTCGCCCCCACACCTAGTGTTCATCGTTTACAGCGTGGACTACCAGGGTATCTAATCCTGTTTGCTCCCCACGCTTTCGTGTCTCAGCGTCAGTAATGGTCCAGTAAACCGCCTTCGCCACTGGTGTTCCTCCCGATATCTACGCATTTCACCGCTACACCGGGAATTCCATTTACCTCTCCCATCCTCAAGAAAAACAGTTTCAAATGCAGGTCATGGGTTAAGCCCATGATTTTCACATCTGACTTGTCTTCCCGCCTACACACCCTTTACGCCCAGTAATTCCGGATAACGCTTGCCACCTACGTATTACCGCGGCTGCTGGCACGTAGTTAGCCGTGGCTTACTCTGCAGGTACCGTCACTTCCTTCTTCCCTGCTTACAAAGGTTTACAATCCGAAGACCTTCTTCCCTCACGCGGCGTCGCTGGGTCAGGCTTTCGCCCATTGCCCAATATTCCCCACTGCTGCCTCCCGTAGGAGTCTGGACCGTTTCTCAGTTCCAATGTGGCCGTTCAACCTCTCAGTCCGGCTACTGATCGTCGACTTGGTAGGCCGTTACCCCACCAACTATCTAATCAGACGCGAGCTCATCTATGCGCGATGTTACTCTTTGACATCCGGATCATGCGACCCAAATGTTTCATGCGGTATTAGCAGCTGTTTCCGGCTGTTATCCCCCTCGCATAGGCAGATTGCTCACGCGTTACTCACCCGTCCGCCACTCAGTCATCTCTCTTCCACCCCGAAGGACTTCCAAAAAATGCTTCGTTCGACTTGAATGTGTTAAGCACGCCGCCAGCGTTCATCCTGAGCCAGGATCAAACTCTCTAAAATTTTGTATATCTTCGGCAAAAGTCTCCTCCTGCCGCAAATACCTCTTTCAGAGCGCTATCTTAGCTTCTTACTTCTTAAAGTACTTTGTGTTCAAAGTTTTTAACGAGATCTTAATTCGTTCTTTTGTTGTTCAATTTCCAAAGACCAAACCCGCCTCTTCCGAAGCGGCTCGATTATTCTATCACATCCCTACCCCTTTTGTCAAGTGAATTTGTAAAAAAAATTTAGATTTTTTCATTTTTGATTATATCATTGCATATTATGTCTTTATGGACATCTTTTTTGCCCCAAAAAGAGAACGGCAGCACAGCCGCCGTTCCCAAAAGCAAGAATTATGTATTGCCCGTAATCTCCCCTGCTTTTTTCAAAGAAATCTTCGTCAGCACAGGTCCCACGATCTCATAAACCAAGGTCGCGCAAAGGACAACCGCTTGGATCTTCCGCCCGATATCGGATTCTCCAAGAGCCGTAAACTCGGAAAGCGCGATCTGCGCCATACCGACGGCCACGCCCGCCTGCGGCAGAAGCGTGATACCGAGATATTTGCGGATATTCGGGTCTGCTTTGACCACGGCGGCGCCCGCCATTGCGCCGAAATACTTGCCGAGTGCGCGCGCGATGATATAAAGAGCGCCCAAGATTCCGACGGTCGGCAGAATCGACAGGTCGAGATCTGCGCCGGAGATGACAAAGAACAGCATAAACAACGGCGGCGTCCAACGGTCCGTTCCTTCCAAAACGCGATCGACTTCAAAGCCGAGATTGGAGAAAACCGCGCCGATCATCATGCAGAGCAGGAGCGAGGAAAGCCCCCACATATCGGCGAGCGCAACGCCGATCACCGTTGCCGTAATGCAAAGGCAGAGACGATTCGCACGGGATTTGAACACTCTTGTGCAGAGAGCAACGACAAGACCGAGCGCAAAACCGATCAAAAGGGACAGAAAGATTTCAAGAAGCGGGTCGAGCAGCATCGTCGTGACCGTCGGCGTCTCGCCGGAAGCGATCGCAACCGCGATCGCGTTGAAGATCGCAAAAATCATAAGCCCGATCGCGTCATCCATCGCAACGACCGGAAGCAGCGTTTCTGTTACGGGCCCATGCGCCTTATACTGTCTTACCACAAGGAGCGTCGCAGCAGGAGCCGTCGCCGTCGCGATCGCGGAAAGTGTGAACACCATCGGCAGATAATCCTCGCCGAGCGCGCCGCAAAGTCCGGCGACCAGAAGCACGACGAAGACGACCGCCACGGCGCCGAGCGCCTGAAAGAATGTGATGACCGTCACATTCTTTCCGAGCTTTTTCAAAGTGCCAAGCTTAAATTCGCCGCCGATGGAAAATGCGATAAAGCCCAGCGCCAACGTTACAATCATGTCAAAGCTTTCCACCGTAGCCTTATCAATCAGCCCCAGCACGCTTGGACCGATCAGAAGTCCGGCGATAAGATAGCCCGTGACATTCGGCAGCTTGACAAGCTTGACGATTCGTGTGAACAGCAGACCGACTGCCATTGCGATTCCAAGAGACAAAAGAGTATTCATTGCAGCAACTTAACCGGTTTCGTTTTCCGAAACCGCCTTTCAGACTTTCACGAAATGGATTTGCGGACTGCTTCTTTTATTTGCCCAGAGTCCGCAGGAGATATTTGCATATTTTACCTATATTATATAAAAGCGTTTGCCATTGTTCGAAACGGCCAAAACGAAAGCCGCATTTTTCTGAGAAATGCGACGTTCTTCCCGATCTTTTCCCTGCGCTTTAAGATGCGCCGGCCGCAGATCAGCTAAGTCCTTCCGCGTAGGAGACCGGCATGGCAAAGGCGATCCCGACGTCCGGCTTGGAAAGCCCGCCCGTGATGTCGTTCACGAGCGTCCTTACCGTATCCATCTGAGAATCCTCCAAAAGCAGCAAAAGCGTTTTGTTGTTCCCGTGATCCGGATGCAGATATTTGCGCAGCGACCCGAACATCGGAGGCGGCTCCGTCATATCATGTCCGACATATTGGACGATTCCCATGGAATCATAGATGGTGGCGCCCTTGATCCCCGCCTTGAGCAGCGCCGCCACTAGCTTCGGCATACATTCGACCTTATTCAAAATCAACACATAAAGCTGCATATAGAAAACCTCCCACAGATTGATTTTATTTTTTGATTATAGCACCCCGGCACGGTTAAGTCAATATCCGCTTGTGATTTCTTCCGGATTTTTGCGGCAAATCTCTTGATGTCGGAAGCGATTTGTGATAGAATGAATTTTGTATGAAAACAAAAAGCCGCCCATGGAGGGACCACGATGCTTCTTTGGAAAAATAACTGCACGGAGCCGTATCAAAACATGGCGACGGAGGAATATCTTCTCATGACCGCGGAGGAACCGGCCGTCATGCTTTGGAGGAATCGGCCGGCCGTCATCATCGGAAAAAATCAGGATGCGCGCGCCGAAGTGGATTTTGCCTTTACGGAAAGCCGCGGCATCAAGGTCGTGCGCCGTCTGACCGGCGGCGGCGCGGTGTTTCACGACACCGGCAACGTCAATTATACCTTTGTCGTTCCGAACGGCACGGCGCTCGATTTTTCCGCGTTCACAAGTCCCATCACGGAAGCGCTCGCGGGACTTGGCATCGCCGCGGAACGCTCCGGCCGAAACGATCTCGTCATCTCGGCCGACGGGCGCAAATTCTCTGGCACGGCGCAGTGTATCTACCACAGAAAAAAAGAGGACGGCTCGCTCCAAAAGGTGCTCATGCACCACGGGACGCTGCTTTTTTCGGCAGATCTCTCCTCCATGTCGGGCGCGCTGACGCCGGATAAGGAAAAAATCGCCTCAAAGGGGATCCGGAGCGTCAAAAGCCGCATCGTCAATCTGTCGACGCTTCTTCCGCCGGAAAAATCCGATATGACGGCGGAAGCTTTCAAGACCTACCTTGAAGATTATTTTATTCAAAACGGCGCTTCGCCGGCTGAATTTTCGCCGGCGGACAGAGAGGCGGTCAAACGGCTCGCGGCGGAAAAATACGAAACGGACGCATGGCTCCTCGGACACTTTGACTCAGGTGAAAAAACACGGCGCCGCCGCTTTGATTTCGGCTCGGTCTGCGTTTCTCTTTGCAGCAGAGATAAAAAAATTGAACAGATCGCTTTCTCGGGGGACTTCTTCGGCGCAAAAGACATCGCCGGACTGGAAAGGGCGCTTCCCGGCACGCCGCTTGATGCCGCCGCCCTCGCCAAACGCCTCTCGGACGCGGGGCTTTCCGATTATATCATGGGCGCCGCACCGGCAGAGATCGCGGAGCTGATCGTGGAGACGGCGAACGCAGATCCGTGATCTACCGCACAGACGGATGCTGAAAAATACGATTTCACGGATTCACGAAAGGAGCTTGATAGAATGAAAAGGCAGCTTGCGCTTCTCCTATCCGTTTTTTTGCTCGTCACCGTCCTTGCCTCCTGCGGCCGCACGCAGCCTTATGAACCGGAAACGGCAGAAACAACGGAGACAACAGAAATAATGGAAACGACCTCGTTTATTCCGACAGAAACGACGGCAGATATCATCCCCTATCGAGTTGAAAGCGCGCCTCCTCCTCCCTTTCCCTATTATCAGGAAGAAAATGCCTATTTATGTTATGATTATATGCAGAATCGATATAAATATGTAATCATTTATCATGTCTACAACAGAGGAACCCAGCCGATCATCGTATATCCATATGAATTTAAGGTTAGATGGTCGGAGGATAACAAAAGCGGCAACGTTACAAGCTCCTTTACGCCGGCTTACTTGTTCGGCGGTGAAGACGGATATGTCACCATCGAA
>URZF01000122.1 GCA_900552255.1 uncultured Eubacteriales bacterium
ACTTGGCAAAATCTGCATGCGCTCTTGGGAGGATCTCATGCGCGGAGCGGGATACCGGTATGCGCTGACCTCGACGCAGGAGGACGAAACGGCAAAATCCTTTTATGAAAAACTGGGATATGAGCAGTGCGGCTCCTTTTTCCCGCCGGAGCAGGAAGCGGCGGAGCTTATCTACCGTAAAAGGCTTTGACGTGTTTTTCCGTGGATCCATAATTTAAAGAAAGGAAATTCATATGTATTGTTACAGAAAAGTCAAAGAGGATCTCTACTGGGTCGGCGGCAACGACCGCAGGCTTTCCTTATTCGAGGGCGTCTATTCCGTTCCGGACGGCGTTTCCTACAATTCGTATCTTTTGCTCGATGAAAAGACCGTGCTGTTCGATACGGTCGACCATGCGGTGGAAAAGGTATTTTTCGAGAATATCGAGCAGCTTCTCGCCGGACGGCCGCTTGATTATCTCGTGGTTCACCATATGGAGCCGGATCATTCCGCGTCGCTGCGGGAGCTTGTGATGCGGTATCCGGATGTGAAAATCATCTGCAACGCAAAAATCGCGGCGATGATAAAGCAATTCTTTGATTTCGACATCGATTCCCGCGCGCAGCTTGTCGCGGAGGGCGGCACGTTCTCCTCGGGACGGCACAATTTTACGTTTGTCATGGCGCCGATGGTGCATTGGCCGGAGGTCATGGTGAGCTACGACATGACGGATAAGATCTTGTTCTCCGCGGACGCGTTCGGCGCGTTCGGCGCCCTGAACGGCGCGCTGTTTGCCGACGAGGTGGACTTCATGCGCGACTATATGGACGAGGCGAGACGGTATTACACCAATATCGTCGGCAAATACGGCACACAGGTGCAGGCGCTTCTGAAAAAGGCGGCCGGACTGGAAATTGAAACGATCTGCCCGCTGCATGGCTTCGTTTGGCGGAAGAATCTCGGAGATTTCATCGAAAAATACAGAAAATGGAGCTTATATGAGCCGGAGGAGACGGGCGTTATGATCGCCTACGCTTCGGTGTACGGCAATACCGCGAACGCGGCGGATATCCTCGCCTGCCGTCTGCGTGAGCTCGGCGTCAAAACCGTCATGTACGACGTTTCCGTGACGCCGGCGTCGGATATCATCGCGGCGGCCTTCAAGTGGAGTCATCTCGTGTTCGCTTCGACGACCTACAACGCGGGCATTTTTGTGACGATGGAGGCGTTGATAAACGATCTTGCGGCGCATAACATTCAAAACCGCACAGTCGGCATCATCGAAAACGGGACATGGGCGGCGACGAGCGGCGGCCTTATCCGCACGGCGCTGGAAAAATGCAAAAATATGACGTTTGTCGGGGATAAGGTGAGCATAAAATCTTCCGTCAAGACGGAAACGCTGGAAGGTATTTTCGCGCTTGCGGACGGGATTGCCGCTACGATGCCGAAGCCTGCGGCACCGGTGCGTCCCGCAGCGGGAAATGTCGATGCGTCCGCGCTGTTCCGTCTCTCCTATGGGCTCTTTGTCCTGACCGCAAGGGAGGGAGAGCGCGACAACGGCTGCATCATCAATACCGTGATGCAGGTGACCGATTCTCCGAAGCGGATTTCCATTGCGGTCAACAAAGCAAATCTGACACACGATATGATAGAAAGCACCGGCGTGTTCAATTTGTCCGTGCTGACGACGGAGACGCCGCTTGGCGTATTCGAGCAGTTCGGCTTTACGAGCGGCAGAAATACCGATAAATTCGCCGGCTGCGGGACGGAGAGCCGCACGGCGAACGGCGTGCGCTATGCCGGAGAGTATGCGAACGCCGTGATCTCGGGACACGTCGTCGAAAAAATCGACTGCGGCACGCATACGCTCTTTATCGCCGACGTGACCGAGGCCGCCGTCCTTTCGGACGCTGCGAGCATGACCTATCAGTATTACTTCGATCATGTCAAGCCGAAGCCGCAGCCCGTACCGGAGAAGAAAAAGGGCTTTGTCTGCAAGATATGCGGTTATGTGTATGAGGGGGAGGAGCTTTCCGCGGATTTTGTGTGCCCGCTTTGCAAGCATGGCGCGGAGGATTTTGAGAGACTGTGAAAATTTCCCTAAAATTCTCTTTCTATTGACAAAATTCTCTGTCATATGATAAACTGGAAATATCATATGATGGGAATGAAGCTGACAAAAAGGAGATAAGCGAATGGGACTGATCAAAGCATTTACAGGGGCTGTCGGCGGCGTTACCGCCGATCAGTGGAGAGAATATTTTTACTGCAATTCACTGGGGAAGGATACCCTTGTGGCAAAGGGGCAGAAGCGTGTCTCGGGGCGTTCGTCGAACCGCAAAGGCGATGAGAACATCATCTCGAACGGCTCGGTCATCGCCGTGAACGAGGGACAGTGCATGATCATCGTCGATCAGGGCAAGGTGACGGAGCTCTGCGCCGAGGCGGGAGAATTTCTCTATGACACCTCGACGGAGCCGAGCATTTTCTACGGAGGGCTCGGACGGGGAATCCTCGATTCCTTCAAGGCGATCGGCAAGCGTTTTACCTTCGGCGGGGACACCGCCAAGGATCAGCGCGTCTATTTCTTCAATACAAAGGAAATCATGGGGAATAAATACGGGACGCCGAATCCGGTTCCGTTCCGTGTGGTGGACCGCAACGTCGGGCTCGACGTGGACATCGCCATTCGCTGCCATGGAGAGTATTCCTATAAAATCACGAATCCGATCCTGTTTTATACGAATGTCTGCGGGAACGTCGCGAGCGTGTATGATCGTTCCGAAATCGACGGGCAGCTGAAAAGCGAGCTGATGACGGCGCTCCAGCCGGCGTTCGCCAAGATTTCCGATATGGGGATCCGTTACAGCGCCTTGCCCGGCCATACGGCGGAGATGGCGGCGGCGCTCAACGACGTGCTTTCCGCGAAATGGTCGGAAATGCGCGGGATCTCGATCTTTTCTATCGGTATCAGCTCGGTCACGGCCTCCGAAGAGGATGAAAAGATGATCAAGGAGCTGCAGCGCAATGCAGCCTACCGCAATCCGACGATGGCGGCGGCGACGCTCGTCGGCGCGCAGGCGCAGGCGATGCAGGATGCGGCGAAAAATACCGGCGGCGCCGGCGCTTTCATGGGCTTTGCCGGCATGAATATGGCGAATGCGGCGGGCGGTATGAATGCGCGCGACCTGTACGCGATGGGAGATAAGCAGCAGGGGCAGAGTGCGCCCGCTTCCGATCCGGACGCATGGAAGTGCGCCTGCGGGACGGTCAACAAGGGCAAATTCTGTTTGGAATGCGGGAAACCGAAGCCCGCTCCGGCAGGAGCATGGAAATGCTCCTGCGGCGCGGAGAATACCGGTAAATTCTGTTCCCAGTGCGGCAAGGCAAAGCCTGCGGACACGGCCGGCTGGACCTGCGCCTGCGGCGCTGTCAACAAGGGCAAGTTCTGTCCGGAATGCGGAAAGCCAAAGCCGAAGGACGCGCCGCTGTATCGCTGCGACAAATGCGGCTGGGAGCCGAAGGACCCGACGCATCCGCCGAAATTCTGTCCGGAATGCGGCGATGTCTTTGACGATAACGACATCAAGTAAAAGGAGATCGTATGGATATCAGCGAAAACAGGGGACCGGAGAGCGAGCCGGAGGTAACGGAAGCGCAGACCTTGGAGCAGACCGATAAAAAATGTCCCGCCTGCGGCGGAACGATGGATTTTGATCCGAAAACGGGCGCGCTTCTGTGTCCTTACTGCGGCAATATCGTTGAAATCGAAGAGGAGGACGGCTCGCCGGCGCGCGCGGAGGAGCTTTCGTTCGACGAGGCGGAGCATACCGGAAACTGCGATTGGGGCTCGGAGAAGCGGGTGGTCGTCTGCAAGTCCTGCGGGGCTGAGACTGTCTATGACGCTTCGACGGTGGCGGGAGAATGCCCTTACTGCGGCTCCAATCAAGTCATGGAGGCGGGCGCTGACGGGATATTGGCCCCCGGCGGCGTGTGTCCGTTCAAGGTCACGCCGGAGGACGCCGGCGGCCGTTTCTTACGCTGGCTCAAAAAGAAGCTGTTTTGTCCAAGCTCAGCGAAAAAGGAGGCACGCGCCGGAAAAATGCGCGGCGTGTATCTGCCGTACTGGACCTTTGACGCGGATACGGATTCCACCTATACGGCAAGATATGGGATCGAACGGGTGGTGCGGCGCGGCAAAGAGACGCGCGTCGTCGTCGATTGGCACAGGACCTCCGGCACCTATCATGAATTTGTAAACGATCAGCTGGTTTCGGGAACGGAAAAGCATGATGGAAGCATGCTTTCCGGAATCGAGCCGTTCGATACCGAAAACAATGTCGCCTATAAACCGGAATATATCGCGGGCTTTGCCTCCGAACGCTATTCGGTGGGACTGAAAGCGGCGTGGGAAAAGGCGAAAAGCTTCATCAAAAGCCGATTGCTTTCCCATATCACCGCCAAGATCAAAAAAGAGCATCACGCCGACCGCGTGGACAGCGTGAACGTCAAGACCGCTTATCGGAACATTACATACAAATATCTGATGCTTCCGGTGTGGATGTCGAGCTTTGTCTACAAAGGAAAGGTATATCAGTTTATGGTGAACGGTCAGACGGGCAAGGTGAGCGGGAAAGCGCCCGTATCGCCGCTTCGCGTGGCGATTGCCGTATTTATCGGCATTGTCATTGTTGGCCTGATCGCCGTGGCGCTGCTTTATGGCGGGGGAGAGGTTTACTACTATTGATCAATAAAAAGTGCTTTGACGGCACGGAAAAACCGGTACGGTAAATCCGTACCGGTTTTTTTATATAGCTAAAAAGCTTGTTCATTTTGCGTTGACACATTTTTCTTATAGTAACAAACTATAAGATATCCCCTGATACGCCGAATACGCCATACAGCGAAAATCATTAAGATATATTT
>URZF01000123.1 GCA_900552255.1 uncultured Eubacteriales bacterium
TTTTTTTTTCAAGCAGAAGACGGCATACGAGATTCTGACATGTGACTGGAGTTCAGACGTGTGCTCTTCCGATCTTCAGGAGGATAAATTTTCATGGAACAGGCAAAGCTTGCATTGCTGACGGAAAAGGCGCGGGAAATCCGCATCGGCGCGCTTACGGCCGTTTACAGCGCCGCCTCCGGCCATCCGGGGGGCTCTCTTTCGATCGCGGATATTCTTTCTTATTTGTATTTTTCCGAAATGAACGTGGATCCGAAGGATCCGAAAAAGGCAGACCGCGACAGACTGGTTCTTTCCAAAGGACATACGGCGCCGGCGCTTTACGCGGCGCTCGCGGCGCGCGGATATTTCGATCCCGAGCTTTTGAAAACCTTCCGTCAGGCGGACAGCATTCTTCAGGGACATCCGGATATGAAGCATATTCCGGGCGTCGATATGACGACCGGCTCTCTCGGGCTCGGCTTTTCCGCCGCGAACGGCATGGCGCTTTCCGCCAAGATTTCAGGCGACTCCTACCGTGTCTATGCGATTCTTGGCGACGGCGAGACGGAGGAGGGACAGATTTGGGAGGCGGCGATGTTCGGCGCGCATTATAAGCTCGGCAATCTTGTCGCGTTTGTGGATTTCAACGGACTCCAAATCGATGGAAAGATCACGGAGGTCATGAATCCTACGCCGCTCGATGAAAAATTCGCGGCATTCGGCTGGAACGTCATCACCATCGACGCGCATGACTTCGAGCAGATCGAAGCGGCCTGCAAGGCTGCGCGCGAATGTGCGGGGAAGCCGACCGCAGTCATTTGCAGGAGCATCAAGGGACGCGGCGTTTCCTATATGGAAAATCAAGTCGGCTGGCACGGCAAGGCTCCGAGCGAGGAGCAATACAACCTCGCCGTCACAGAGCTTACCGCTTCGGTATAAAAGGAGGGAATCGCAATGGCAGACAAAATCGCAACCAGAGAAGCCTACGGCAACGCGCTTGCCGAATTCGGCGCAAAATATGATATCGTGGTTCTCGACGCCGACCTATCCGAAGCGACGAAAACCTGCAACTTCAAAAAGAAATTTCCGGAGAGATTCTTCGACTGCGGCATCGCGGAGGGCAATATGATCGCGGTCGCGGCCGGCATCGCGGCGACGGGAAAGATTCCTTTCGCTTCGAGCTTTGCCATGTTCGCTGCGGGACGCGCGTTCGAGCAGATCCGCAATTCGGTCGGATATCCCCATCTGAACGTCAAAATCGGCGCGACGCACGCCGGTATTTCCGTCGGCGAGGACGGCGCTACGCATCAGTGCAACGAGGATATCGCGCTGATGCGCACCATCCCGGGCATGACGATCATAAATCCTGCGGACGGCACCGAGGCGAGAGCCGCCGTCGAGGCCGCGATTCTGCACGACGGTCCCGTCTACCTGCGCTTCGGCCGATATGCGGTTCCGTATCTTTACGACGAGAGTACCTATCGGTTTGAGCTTGGACGAGGCGTGAAGCTCGCCGAGGGCAGCGACGTCACGATCGTCGCCACCGGTCTTATGGTGCATCTCGCGCTTGCGGCGAAGGAGCTTTTGAAAGCGGACGGCATTTCCGCCGAGGTCATCAACATTCACACGATCAAGCCGCTCGATACGGAGCTTATCGCGGCTTCTGCCTCCAAGACGGGGGCTGTCGTGACGGCGGAGGAGCATAACATCATCGGCGGACTCGGAGGCGCGGTCTGCGAGGCGCTTGCCGGACTTTGTCCGGTGCCGGTGCTGCGCGTCGGCGTCGAGGATATGTACGGCCGCTCCGGAAAGGTTCCGGCGCTTCTCGAAATATACGGACTTACCGCGGCAAATATCGCTGCCAAGGCAAAAGCCGTCGTCGGAATGAAAAAATAATTCGGATAAACGCATAAAAATTCACTCCCGCGGTCATGGCTTCGGGAGTGAATTTCTATGGAATCGGCTATAATAAATGGGAGAAATATGCGGAAAGGGGAGCGCGCATGAAGGTTCTGATGGTCACGATGGGAATGAACATCGGCGGCGCCGAAACACATATCGTCGAGCTTTCGGCGGCGCTTTCGGCACGCGGCGTAGAGGTATTTGTCGCCTCTGCCGGCGGTGTTTACGAAACGGAGCTTGCAAAGCACGGCATTTCTCATGTGACGCTGCCGCTTGATAAGAAATCCCCGCGGGCGCTGCTTTCTGCTCGCCGCGGACTTGCCTCCCTCATCGAAACAGAAAAATTCGACATCGTCCACGCGCACGCGAGGATCCCGGCGTTTGTCTGCGGAGCCCTGCAAAAAAAATACGGCTTCCGGTTTGTCACGACCGATCACGGCGTTTTCCGCTTGGATCCCGTGCTGAAAAGGCTTTCCAATTGGGGGGAGTACACTTTCGCCGTCAGCGAGGATATCAGGCGGTATTTGGTCGAGAACTATCCTCTGAATCCCGCGCATATCGTGCTTACGGTCAACGGGATCGACACGGATACGTTTTCTCCCGCGAGGGATGGCTCCGCCGTTCGGAAAACGCTGGGAGATTTCGGGAAAAAGGTGGTTTTGCACGTCAGCCGGCTGGAAAAGGAAAGCGCGATCTGCGCCGAGGCGCTGATCGGCGCTGCAGAGCAGCTCTGCGGCGAGGTGATTCTTGTCATCGTCGGGGACGGCTCCTATATCGACGTTCTGCGCCGCCGTGCGGCGTCGGTGAACGAAAGGCTCGGCTTTTCCGCTGTCACGCTTGTCGGCGCGAGAACGGATGTGGCGGATTATGTCGCCGCCTGCGACCTGTTTGTCGGCCCGTCCCGCGCGGCGATGGAGGCGATGGCGAGCGGCAAGCCGACGATCATTTCCGGCTCCCAGGGTCACGGCGGCATTTTCGACGAGAGCATTGCGTCGGCGGCGGTGGCAAGCAACTTCTGTTTCCGCGGCGCGGCGCTTCCGACGGCCGAAGACCTTGCTGCGGATATCGAACGCCTCATGCGCTGTGACGCGCCGACGCTTGAAAAGCTCGGCGCTTATGCGCGGAAATTTATTCTTCAAAATTATTCCGTTGAGAAAATGACAAACAGCCAGCTCGCCGTCTATGAAAAAATCGCGGCGTACCGCACGGACGGCGATCCGGATATCATGCTCTGCGGCTATTACGGCTATGGCAACGCCGGCGACGATTCGATGCTCTCCTGCATTGTGGACGGCATCCGGCGCATCGATCCTTCGCTTGCGATCTGCGTGATGTCCGCATGTCCCGAGAAGACGCGCGCGCTTTATCTTGTGGATGCCGTGAATCGGTTTGATCTTCCGGCCGTTTTGCGCAAGCTCGAGCGCACAAAGCTGTTTTTGTTCGGCGGCGGCAATCTTTTTCAGGATAAGACGAGCACCCATTCCTTGCTGTATTATGTGAATATGATTGGCGCAGCCAAGCGCAGCGGAGCGAAAATCATGATTTATGCGAACGGGATCGGCCCCATTGCAAAGGCGAAAAATATCTACCGGGTGAAGGAGTGTCTCGCGGCGGCGGACAGCATTTCTCTGCGAGACGGATATTCCTTTGATTTCGCAAAAAAGCTCGTCCCCGAAAAAAACATCCGGCTGACCTTTGACCCCGCCGTGTTGGTATCTCCCTGCGAAAATACGGTGAGGGATGAACGATATTTTGTCGTTCTTCCGAAGAAAAACGCATCGGACGCCGGAGAAAAGCTGCTCCGGCTCATCGGGCATATCCGCCGGAAATACAAAATGCGCGCGTTTTTGATATCGATGTATGATAATGAGGATCTGGACTACTGCCGGAGGCTTTCGGCAAAGACCGGAGCGGCGCTGCTGCGGCCGGCATCGGACTCGGAGATCGTTTCGGCTTTGGCCGGCGCCGCGCTTGTGATATCTTCCAGACTGCATGGATTGATTTACGCAACTGCGGCGGCGTGTCCGATGATGAGCTTCTCGGATGACGTGAAGCTTGGATCCTATCTCGATTATATCGGATTTGGAAAGTCCTCAGGGCTTTTCTGTGCGGCGGATACCTATTCGGATGCGGAATATCTTTGCATGATGGCGGATGGCGTTCTTTCTAATGCGGACAAAATCCGAGAAATGCTTGCCGCGGGGCTTCCGATGTGGCGAACTTTAGCGGAATACGAGTTTTCCGAGGCGGTTCGGACGGTGCGTGGGAACGGGGCGGAGACGCTCGGAGAAAGGAAAGACGGAAATGTTTGAGATCTTTGCTTATGTAGAGCGTATGAAATATATCCGCAGATGGGCGCTGATGCGTTCCCTGCGTGAGGAAAACGATATGGAGCATTCGTTTCAGGTGGCCTATGTGGCGCATGCGCTTGCCATAATCCGGAACGAATACTTTGGCGGCGGGGCGGATATCGGGCGCGTGCTGGAAATCGCTATGTATCACGATCTTTCGGAAACGATCACGGGAGATATGCCGACGCCGGTAAAGCATATCAACCCGCAGCTGCGTGCCTTGTACGGCGGACTTGAAAGTTCGGCAAAGGAGAGGCTGCTTTCCACACTTCCGGAGGAGCTGAAAATCTCCTATTCGGCGTTTATCGCTCCGGATACTGCCTCGATTGAATATAAGCTTGTCAAGGCTGCGGATAAGCTCAGCGCCTATCTGAAATGCATCGAGGAGACAAAGAGCGGCAATTCGGAGTTCCGCCGCGCCATGGAGGGCAAAAGGGAAGAGCTTCTGGCATGCGGTATGAAAGAGGTCCTCTTTTTCATGGAGAAAATCGTTCCGGTCTATCTTTTGACGCTGGACGAGCTTGATTTGGCGGAGAAATAAAGAAGCATTGAAATGAAAGCAGCCGTAAGGGACTGCTTTTTCTTTTTGGATATGGCTCATGCCGTGTCC
>URZF01000124.1 GCA_900552255.1 uncultured Eubacteriales bacterium
ATTTCAGATAATTCTTGGACTTTTTGTCATTTATTTACAATCCCATCTCTTTTCCCGAAAATACCCTCGCCGATGCGGATGATATCGGCTCCGTTTTCGAGCGCCGGAAGGTAGCTTGACGACATGCCCATGGAAAGCAGCGGGTGCCCGACGGACGGAAATTTTTCCGCGAATACCGTATTCCGCAGGCGGTTCATTTCGGAAAAATAAACGCCGTATTCTTCGGCGGACGTGCAGCGCGGGGCAATGGTCATCAGTCCTGAGGGAATGAGCGCCGGATACTTTTTTAAAGCCTCACAGAAAAGCGGAAGCGCCTCGGGCGCAATGCCGGATTTCGACGGCTCTCTGCCGATGTTGATTTCGATCAGCACCGGCATACGGAGCCCGAGCTTTGCGGCATGCCGGTCGATTTGCGCGGCGAGCTCCTCGCTGTCCAGCGATTCGATCATCGATACTTTATCGATGATGTATTTGACCTTGTTTTTTTGCAGTGTGCCGATAAAATGAATCTTGGCGCCCTCCGCGCTTTCATAGTGGGCGAGCAGCTCTTGGACACGGTTTTCCCCGATCAGCGTGACGCCGCATCTCCGCACGGCGTAGCGGATTTCCTCCGGCGTGCGCGTTTTGACGACCGCCATCAGCTGCACGCCGGGAAACGGCGCCGCGTCCGACCGGATTTTTTCGATATTCTCCTTGATGGAGAGAAGATTTTCTTCCATTATGCTCCTCCTCTTATCAGTCTATGATTTTCCCGTCGTATAAATCTTTCTCTCCGACGATGATGAGATCGTTCAGCTTTAATACCTTGTTCCCAGCGGGACTTTCATAGGAATCCGAAACGATGAAATAGCCGTTTTCTTCCCATAGAATACCGACCTCGCGGAGCCTCGCGGTCCCTTCGTCGAATACATAGACGAACGTAGCGCCGTCGATGACCCTTACTTCGTCGGCGGGAATCCGGTAGCCGCTGTAAGTGGTCCTCACCGTTTCCATGCGCTGACAGCGCGTCATGTCGAATGAGCGGGGAAGCGCGGTGGAAGAAAAAACGAGGAGCGCATTGCCCGCATCATCGGTTTGCTTGGAAACGATCTGCATTCGGATGGTTTCCGAATAACCGTTATCCGTAAAAAGACAGTCATAGGTGCTGCCCGCGGAAAAGCCCTCCGCCTCGGATATGGTCGTCTTGCAGACGTAGTACCAATGAAAATCCGTCATCAGCGTGCCTACCGCATTTGTCGTGGAAACGGGAGCGGAGGCAACAAGCGCGTCGAAGCGTTCGATGCTGATTTCCTCCGCGGCGGAGAGCGTGAATAAGCTTTCGTAGCCGTCGGTTTCGGAATAAAAATATCCGGAAGAATCCGTGCGCACGGATTCGCTCGGCGTGCCGAGCGAGGAAACAAGAGAAGCCTTCTGCGCTTCCAAGACGGAGATTTCAGAGCTGTAATCGGATTTCCCTTGAACGAGGAGGTCTTTTTTCGCCATCAGCACAAGAAGCTCGTCGGCAAGCGCCCCCGCCGCCGCAGTGTCTCCCGCGGCATTTTTTTCCGAGATACGGTAAGTCAGGGAATCGATCTGCTTTTGCACCTCGGCGACGGTGGTCCCGGCGATGGAGGTGCTTCTTTCGAGAATGTCGATCTGCTGGCTGAGCTGTGCGATTTTTTCCGCCGTATCCTCGCTGCCGAAGCGGTAGATATCTGCGACGACGCTGTTTGCGGCGACCTTTTCACCGTCGTAATAGTGATAGTTCCGGATCCCCGACGTATAGGAAACAAGGACGGTTTCGTCCCGGAAAATATAGCCGGTGAAAGATTGAATGTCCTGCGCCGTATATTTTTCAACGGCGAAAAGCTGCGCGTCGCGTCGCAGGCTCAGTGCGATATGATAGATGACGTATACCGCCGCGAGAACGCAGAGCGAAGCCGCCAATATTTTTTTGTATATGGATTTTTCGCTCTTTTCCATTTCCGTTCCTCTTTTTTATGTGTTGAAAATGAGCGCCTCCGCCGCCGTGAAAAGCGCCTGCGTATCCGGGTAGTCGTCCGGATACAGCCATCGGACGGCTTCGTTTCGCCGCAGCCATGTCAGCTGTCTTTTGGCATACCGGCGCGTCGCGGTTTTGACCGCTTCGACCGCTTCCGCGTAAGATACGAGTCCATTTATATATTCGATGAGCTCCTTATATCCGATCGCGCCGCCCGCCGTGGAATCCGGCGTGAGACAGCCGTCCGCGAGCAGCGAACGGACTTCATTTTCAAGTCCTGCATCGAGCATTTCATCGACGCGCCGGTTGATTCTCTCGTAAAGGATATCGCGGTTCCGATAGTCGAGCGCGATAACGGCGGCATCATAGGGGGAAACCCTACGGACGGCGGCCTTGTCCCATTCTGTTTTTGTCATGCCGGAGAGCCGGCAGATCTCAAGCGCGCGAATCACCCGCTTGACGTTGTTCGGGTGAATCTTCTCCGCTGCATCGGGATCCTTTTCCCGCAGCATTTGATGGAGAAAAAGCGCGCCCTTTTCTTCCGCTGCCTGTGCAAGCTCCGCGCGGTAGGCGGGATCGGCCTCCAGCTCGCCGAAATCGACGCCGCTCAGCACGGAATCGAGATACAGTCCGGTTCCGCCGCACAGCACGGGAAATCTGCCGCGTTCCGCCGTCTCGCGGATCGCACGGTCGGCGAGGACGGCAAATTCCGCGACGGAGAAATCCTCGGAAGGGTCGCAGATATCGATTAAATGATGGGGGATTTCCGCGCGTTCCGCGCGGGACGGCTTCGCCGTGCCGATGTCCATACGGCGGTAGATCTGCATGGAATCACAGGAGATGAGCTCGCCGCCGTATTTCCGGCAGAGCAGCATGGCGAGCGCGCTCTTGCCGCTCGCGGTCGGTCCCGCGACGGCGGCGACGCGGATTTTATCGGAATTCATGATGTCCTCCGGAAAAACAAGAATAAAACAAACGATTTAAATTCAGCCTCAAACGATCAGCATCGCGTCGCCGAACGAGAAAAACCGGTATTTTTCCTCGACCGCGGTCTTGTAGGCGTTCATGACGGTCCCGCGGTCGGCGAACGCGGAAACCAGCATGACAAGCGTGCTTTCCGGCAGGTGGAAATTGGTGACGAGCATGTCCACCGCCTTGAAGCGATAGCCGGGGTAAATGAAGATTCCCGTATCGTCGCACATCGCGTGGACGACGCCATGCTCATCAGACACACTTTCGAGCGTGCGGCAGGAGGTGGTGCCGACGGCGACGATTCGTCCGCCGTTTGCTCTTGCGCGGTTGATTTTTTCCGCGCTTTCCTCTGTGACGGTGAAAAATTCGCTGTGCATCACGTGGTCGGTGATGGAATCCGCCTTGACGGGACGAAAGGTGCCGAGCCCGACATGCAGCATGACCGGCGCGATCTCGACGCCCATGCCGCGGATTTTTTCGAGCAGCTCCTCGGTGAAGTGCAGCCCCGCGGTCGGGGCAGCTGCGGAGCCCTCCTCGCGTGCGTATACGGTCTGATAGTCGCTGTTGTTTTTGAGCTCCTCCGTGATGTAGGGCGGCAGGGGCATTCTGCCGATCTCATCGAGAATGGAATAGAGATTCCGCCCGCCGCTCTTGTCGTATTCAAAAGCGATAATCCGGTTCCCGTCGTCCGTCACCTCGTCGACGACGCCCTCGAGCAGCCCGTCCCCGAATCGGATGCGCGCGCCCTTTTTCAGTCTTTTGCCGGGACGCACGATCGTTTCCCAAACGTCGAGAGAACGCTGGCGCAGCAGCAGACATTCCGCATCCGCGCCCTCGGTGCCGTCCTCTCTGATTTTCTTGCCGTAGATGCGCGCCGGGATGACCTTGGAATCGTTGACGACGAGCACGTCTCCGGGGCGCAGATAGTCCGTGATATCGCGGAAGATCCGGTGAGAGATTACGCCGGTTTTCCGGTCGAGCACCATGAGCCTCGCATCGTCGCGCCGCTCGGTCGGATGCTGGGCGATAAGCTCTTCCGGCAGTTCAAAGGAAAAATCCGATGTTTTAAGCCCTGTGGGCGTCAGTTCATTTTTTATCATAAAGCAGTCTCCGTCCTGCGAAAGCCATTTGCCTGCCAATTTCTATATCAACTTCCATTATATCATGTTATCGGAGGGGATACAATATGTATTTTGTGAATTTTGCGCGTGAAAATGAGAAAATCCGCCGGTCTGTCCGACGGATTTATAAGGGCTTACAGGTCGTTCTGATATTCGGCGTCTTCTTTTCCGGTGCTCAAGGATTTGAAGAATTCCGCGAGGTCGTTTTCGATTTCCGAAAGGCTGTCGCAGACGCTGACCCATTCCGTCCAGAAGGATTTGTAGGCGCGTACAAGCATGACCTCGGTGAACGCGACGGCGCGCTTCAGCGCATCCTCCGAGATGCGGAGGGTTTCATCGTTTTCGAGCTGCTCCGCGTCCGCTTCGGTTTCCGCGGCCTCGACCGCTCTCCGGTTTTCCTCGGCGAGCTGCGCGTCGCGGGAGAGCTCCTCCTCGGTCTTTTTCCGTCTGACCGTGATCAGCGCGCGGCTGACGTAGCCGCTTTCATACCGTTTTCCCTCTTCGAGAACGAACTCAGAATAATTGTTTTGCGCTTCGTCCTCCTTTTGGCCGAGCTCGAGATCGAGCTGATAACCGAGCGATTCAAATTCGCGGACGTGCTGCCCGCAGAGAACAGAGACATCCTCCGCGAGCCTGCGCTCGGTTTCAAAAATTTCTTCTTCTGTGATTTTTTTGCGTTTGATTTCCATTTGATGACACATCCTTCCATAAATTTGTACGGGTTCCCATGTAAAT
>URZF01000125.1 GCA_900552255.1 uncultured Eubacteriales bacterium
CAATCGCACTTGTTCTTGTCATGCTTGTTTCGTTGTTTGCATTGACCTCATGTGAAGAAAAAAAGCTGACAGCCTATTCGCTTGTTTCGGACGCCGTTGCGAAGATGGAGACGCTCGATTCGTTTGAAGCCGATATGGATATCAAGATGGGGATCGAGACGATGGGTGTTAGCATGGATGTTCCTATGCAGTATAATGTGAAAGCGGCGGGATTGAAGGGCGATAATCCGGTTACGTTCTCGACGGTTTCCATGACGATGATGGGAGTGACGATGAAAACGGAAGCTTACACGGAGGGTGAATGGTGCTATATTACCGCTTTCGGACAGGGCATGAAAATGAAAGCGGGGGAGAACACCGAGGAATATGACGGGTATGCCGATATCGAATCCGTGATCAAGGAGATTCCGGAGGACATTCTCTCCGATGTGGAGATCACGGAGAACAGCGACGGCACCAAGACGGTTTCCGTTGCCGTTTCGGATGAAAAATTCACGGAGCTCTATCAGAGCTTGGTCGACGAGATGTCTGCTTCCGCGATGGAAGGGGAAGCGGTACTTGATGTTTCCGTTACCAATGCGAATGTCACTGTCACCGTTAACAAAGACGGCTATGTTTCCGTATACGGCGTCAGCTTCGACATGAATCTGAAAGTGGAATCAGAGGGAGCTTCCGTCGAAACGGTATCTTCCGTTGATATGACAATCACATATAAAAATCCGGGTACCGCGGTTACGGTTACGCCGCCCGCAGGCTATCAGGATTTCGAGGAAGTCGATCCCGAAGAGTTTATCGCATAAGAGATGACGAGCGATCGACGAAAAAAGCCCCGCCTGTCAGGCGGGGCTTTTTCTGCTTATCCGTGATAAAGCTTTTTTGTCTGATACTGCGGCTCACAGGTCAGATTGACGCCGAGCTTTTTGAATACGTTTTCATCGACGCGGGATAAAATGACGGTCGAATGCACCTCCGTGCCGCATAGCTTCGGGAGCTGTTCAAGCGCTAAGGCGGCGGTTTTGTCAGCGGCGGCGGAGACGGAAAGCGCGATAAGGACCTCATCCGTATGGAGTCTGGGATTGTGATTGCCCATGTGATTGATTTTCAGTCTTTGGATCGGCTCGATCACCGTCGGAGAAATAAGGCAGACGGAATCGTCGATTCCCGCCAAGGCTTTCAGTGCGTTGAGCAGCATGGCGGAGGATGCGCCGAGCAGCGTGGAGGTCTTTCCGGTAATGATTCTTCCGTCGGAAAGCTCGATGGCCACGGCAGGCGCTCCGGTTTCCTCCGCCTTGGAGAGCGCGGCTGCGGCGGGCGCCCTCATTTCACGGGACAGACCGAGCTTGCTCATGATAAGCTCGATCTTCTGTACCTCGCTTTTTTCGCCGAGCCCCTGACGGAGAGCGCAGAGCGCGGAATAATAGCGGCGGATGATCTCGTCGTTCGCGGCGCGCTCCGCCGCGGCGTTGTCGATGATGCAAAAGCCCGCCATATTGACGCCCATATCCGTCGGGCTTTTATACGGAGAGTCGCCGTATATTTTTTCAAACATGACCTTCAGAACGGGGAAAATTTCGATATCACGATTATAGTTGACGGCGGAACTTCCGTAGGCCTCGAGGTGATACGGGTCGATCATGTTGACGTCGCCCATGTCCGCGGTCGCCGCCTCATAGGCGAGATTGACGGGATGCCCGAGCGGGACGTTCCAAATCGGAAACGTTTCAAATTTTGCGTATCCGGCGCAGATGCCGCGTTTGTGCTCATGATAAAGCTGAGAAAGACAGGTCGCCATTTTTCCGCTGCCGGGGCCGGGCGCGGTGATGACGACAAGCTCGCGCGAGGTTTCGATGTAATCGTTTTTGCCGAAGCCCTCGTCGCTTACGATGAACGGGACATTCGACGGATAATCCTCAATAGGATAATGCCGGTATACCCGAATGCCAAGTGCTTCCAGCCTTTTTTGGAACTGCTCTGCCGCGGGCTGCGCACTGTAATGGGTGATGACGACGCTGCCGACAAACAGCCCGATGCTGCGGAAGGCGTCGATCAGACGCAGCGCATCGAGATCATAGGTGATGCCGAGGTCGCCGCGCCGTTTGTTCTTTTCGATGTCGTTCGCCGATATGACGACGACGATTTCGGCACGGTCGCGCAGCTCATACAGCATTTTGACTTTGCTGTCCGGCTGGAAGCCGGGAAGCACGCGGGAGGCGTGATAATCGTCAAAAAGCTTGCCTCCGAATTCGAGGTACAGCTTGCCTCCGAAGGAATCGATTCTCTCGAGGATTTTTTTTGACTGCATGGATATGTAGCGGTCGTTGTCAAAGCAGATGGTTTTCATGAGCGTCTCCTAACTTGGTATTGTCGGATTCAATAATCGAAAAACATTATACCACAGGAATCTCTGTTTTTCTACCTATTATTTTTGCTTTCGGCCGAAAAAAGAAGAATTTTTCATCAAAATGAAACGGAGAAGAGAAAATTGTTTTCCTGCCGCGGTCAGCGTTCATGTTTTTTGAGGCCCGACAAAGAAGCCGTCTTGACAAAACAGCCCGTTTATGGTATAAGATGAAGAGAGAATTTTTGGGGAACGGAGCTGATAAATTGGAATCCTCCGAATATTATAGGAAGCTTTTGGATATGGCTGTTTTGGCGGGTGAAATCATGATCCGCTCCGGCGCGGAAACGCACCGCGTGGAGGACACGCTTCAGCGCATCCTCGGCACATCGAATTTTGCACATGCGGAATCCTTTGTCTTTACTACGGGACTCATTGTAACTTTATCCGATCCCGCGAGCGAAACGCTTTCCATTACGCAGCGGATATCGGGGACATCACAGAATCTTGGCAGAGTGGCGGAGGTCAACAGCGTTTCGCGCAACTTCTGTGACGGCAAGATCACGCTTGACGAGGCGATAGCAAAGCTGCGAGTCATTAAAAATAAACGACAATATTCCGATCTTTTAACGGTTTTCGGCATCATGTTGGCGTCGAGCGGATTCGCGATTGTCTTCGGCGGCAGCTTTTTGGACGCGCTCGGTGCGATTTTCTGCGGCTTGCTTTTATCGGTTGTCCTTCTCGTGCTGGGCCCTAAAATCGGAAGGACTTTTATCACAAGCGTGCTTGGCGCCGCTGTCATTACCGTGGGTGCGACGACCTTTTCTTATTTTGCGGGAAAATGGACAGGGCTTGCCTTTCACAGCCAATATATGATCGTCGGCTCGATGATGCCGCTGGTGCCGGGACTGGCGCTGACCAATGCGATACGCGATACCTTACAGGGCGACTATATTTCCGCCGGCTCCCGTATGATCGAGGCGCTCATGATTGCCGCGTCCGTCGCGCTCGGCGTCGGCGCGGGCTTGTCGCTTTCCGGCGCTGCCGGACTTTCTTCTGCACTGAATTTTACCTTTGATCTTTCGGTGCATGACGCGCTTGCCTTTCTGAAGGCTGTGATTTTTTCTTCTCTTGCGATTCTTGGCTTTGCACTGTATTTTGAAATTCCGAAACGATATTTACTTCCGGTCTGTGTGATTGCGTTTGTCAGCTGGGCAGTGTTTCTCGTGTCCGATTCCTTGGGACTTTCCACAGCATGGGCATCTTTTTTCGCGGCACTGGTTTCGGATTTCCTCGCCTATTTCTGTGCGCGCGCGCTCAAAGCGCCGGTCATTCTGTTCCTGCTGGGAGGAATCCTGCCGCTTGTGCCGGGCGTGGGGATCTATCGCGCGGTTTACAATATGATATACGGTATGGAGAGCGCTTCGCAGGTACTGGTGGAAACGCTGCTCATCACAGGCGCCATTGCTCTTGCGATTTTTGTGATGGATACGCTTATCGATATTGAAAAGCGGGTGCGCCGGTATTTCAGGACGCGGCGTGCGCCCCGCGGAAAAAAATGAGAAAAAGAGGATATTGCGATGTTGGAGCTTCCTGAGGTCATCAGCCGTGCGGCCGAGGTTCGTCAGGCGCTTACGGGAGCTGTAGTGGAAAAGGGATATCCCCCGAGCAAGCCCCATAAATTTTGTTGGTGGAGCGGCGATCCCGCTTCCTATCCGGAAAAGCTGGAGGGACGGCGGCTTGTTTCGGCCTCCGGCGCCGGCAGCTTTTTGACGCTTGCCTTTGAGAGCGGCTGCTTTCTCAGCGTAAACGATGGGGTCGTCCTTACGTATCTTCCGCGAGAGGCCGTATCGGGCGATTATCAGCTCATGCTCTGTTTTTCAGAAGGAGGTTGCTTGGTCTTTACCGTATCTATGTACGGCGGCATTTGTCTGCATGACGAAAATTATGACAATCCTTATTATTTGAAAAGCATCGAAGCCGTATCTCCTTTTTCCGACGAATTTCCCGCATATTTCAGAAGGACGCTTGCGCAGAGCAGCCAGGCGCTCAGTGCGAAAGCGTTTCTTGCCACGAAACAGCGTTTCCCCGGAATCGGAAACGGCGTTTTACAGGATATTTTATTTGATGCGGGGATCCATCCCAAAAGGAAGCTGTCGGCGATGGATTCCGCCGAGACGGACCGACTTCTTGCCAGTACGGTGCGGGTTTTATGTGAAATGACGGAAAGAGGCGGCCGTGATACGGAAAAAACGCTTTTTGGCGGTCATGGGGGATATCGGACAAAAATGTCCAAAAACACCTTGTCGTCGGGCTGTCCGCGGTGCGGGGGAGCGATCACAAAGGAAGCATATCTCGGCGGTTCGGTATATTACTGTTCGGTCTGTCAGCCGCAAATCGGGAAAGAATGATTTTTTTCTTGCTTTAACGTG
>URZF01000126.1 GCA_900552255.1 uncultured Eubacteriales bacterium
TGATAAAAGAAATCGTTTATGAAGCGGCGGGCTATATTTGCGAGGACGCAATCGCATTGACGCTGCAAAGCGGAAAAAACACTTTTCAACTGAAAGGGATTGCTTCATGCAAATTGGGAGAATAAGTCTATGCAAAAATTCTATCGGGGTATAGTGGATCACCCGAAACTGATTATCACAATTTTTCTTGCGGCAACATTGCTGTGTGCCGTCTTACAAAGCATGGTGGGCGTTAATTACGATATGACGGCATATCTGCCCGAGGACAGTCATTCGACCGTGTCGCTTGAACTGATGGAGAATGAATTTGAGGGCGGTATTCCAAATGCCCGTGTCATGATACGAAATGTTACCATTCCCGAGGCACTTGAATATAAGGGAAAATTGCTTGCTTGTGACGGTGTTGCCGATGTAATGTGGCTTGACGATGTGACAAGCATTTATGTTCCGATGAATCAGCTCGACGCCGATACGGTGGAAACGTACTACAAGGACGATACCGCATTGTTCACGGTCACGATTTCGGAGGATAAACGCACCCAAGCGGTTGATGCGATCCGTGCTGTGATCGGCGATGAAAACGCTATGAGCGGCGAGGCTGTTTCAACAGCAATCGCAACTACGAGTACCGTCGATCAAATTAGGATAATAACCATTTTTGCGGTCATTTGTGTATTGGCGATTCTTCTTATTACAACGACTTCATGGCTGGAGCCGCTTTTGGTTTTAGGCGGAATCGGAGTCGCCGTTATCATCAACATGGGTACGAATTTGATTTTCGGTGAAATCTCGTTTGTAACAAACGCGGCGGGAAGTATATTACAGCTTGCTGTATCGCTTGACTATTCCGTTTTCCTTATGCACCGCTTTGAGGAATGTTTGAAAGATAACCCCGACCCGAAAAGCGCAATGGTGGACGCACTTTGTAAATCGACAACATCTATACTGTCAAGCGGACTTACAACCGTTATCGGATTTATTGCGCTCATCTTTATGCGCTTTGGCATCGGTCCGGATCTCGGGCTTGCGCTCGCAAAGGGGATCGCGATCAGCCTCATCTGCGTATTCATATTTATGCCCGTATTTATTCTTGCCGTCTACAAGCCCTTGCAGAAAACAAAGCACCGCTCTGTCTTACCCAGCTTTTCAAAATTCGGCAGGGCTGTTTGTCATGCGATCGTTCCGATGGTTTGTATTTTTGCTATTGTGGTTGTTCCATCTTACCTTGCCTCTAATAAAAATGCCTTTTACTATGGTTCAAGCAGAATTTTCGGTACCGATACGCAGGTGGGAGCGGATGCGGCGGCAATAGAAGAAATTTTCGGTAAAAACGATACCTATGTTTTGATGGTGCCGCGCGGCGATACCGCGACGGAAAAAGAGCTTTCCGGGGCATTGCATAATATTCCCGAAGTACAAAGCATTCTTTCGTATGTTGATACGGTAGGCGCGGAGATACCCAAATCTTATCTTGACGAGGATACTTTATCACAGCTTGTTTCCGAAAATTACAGCCGTATGGTTTTGACCGTAAAAGCCGACTATGAGGGGGAGGAAACTTTTGCGCTTGTGAAGACGATCTGGGATATCGCAAATCAGTATTATCCCGACAGCTACTATTTAGCGGGCGAGGGTGTCAGCACTTATGATCTTATGGACACGATAACTGCCGATACGCTCAAGGTCAATTTTATTGCAATTGCCGCCGTCTTTCTTGTGCTTTTGTTCTCGTTCAGATCGATAGGGCTTCCCATTGTATTGGTGCTGGGGATTGAAACGGCTATTTGGATAAACTTGGCGATCCCGTATTTTGCGGATTCGACCGTTCATTACATTGCGTATTTGATTATATCGTCCGTTCAGCTTGGTGCGACGGTCGACTATGCGATACTTTTGACAGACAGATATATCGAAAACCGGCGGACAATGACGAAGAAAAACGCGGTATGCGAAACGGTTGCCAATGTGACGGTATCTATTTTGACCTCGGCTTCCGTTCTCACCATTGTAGGCTTCCTGCTTGGACTTATTTCCACACATGGGATCCTGTCGCAGCTCGGCATATTTGTAGGCAGAGGCGCACTCTGTTCTCTTGTGATCGTTTTGTTCGTTATCCCCGGACTTCTGTATTTGCTTGACGGGGCAATTCAAAAAACGACGCTCGGTGCGAAATGGTATCGAAATACAGCAGAAACAAAGGAGGATATTTCAAAATGAATTTTACTCATCAAATGGAGGATGAACGGGTTTCCCAAAAGAAAAACATAGGCAAAAAGCTGCTGTCGTCCCTGCTTGTTTTTTCTTTTGTGCTTATGTTTTCCGTTCCCGCGCTTGCGGCGACGCCGAGTGTAAACAGCACGAAACAAGAGGTTGTGTATATAAACCTTGATTCCGATGGCTCTGTTTCGAAAATTTGTGTGGTCAATATTTTTGAGCTTGACGAGGACGGACAGATCGTGGATTACGGAGATTATACGTCACTTCGGAATATGACGAGCAACGACAAGATCACTTTTGAGAATGAAACCGTCCGTATCGACACAAAGGCGGGAAAGCTCTACTACGAGGGAACGTTACATAAAAACGTGATTCCTTGGATCTTTTCTTTTCATTATTTTCTCGACGGTACGGAATATAAGGCGGAAGAGCTTACGGGAAAGGACGGAGCATTGAAAATCACGATATCCATTCGTAAAAATCCCGATTGCAGCAGTACGTTTTTTGACAATTACGGATTGCAAGCGTCTGTAACGCTCGATACCGAGCTTTGCAAAAATATTGCTGCCGACGGCGCAACCGCCGCGAACGTCGGAAAAAACCGTCAGCTTACCTATACCATTCTCCCCGGCACAGAAAAGGACATAACGATAACAGCCGATGTAACCGATTTTGAGATGGCGGCAATCGCGATCAATGGCTTGCCGTTGAATATGGAAATTGACATAGACGAGGTAAACACAGCAGAGCTGACGGAAGAGATAAACAAGCTGAAAGATGCTGTGAAAGAGCTTGACGACGGAGCCGCAGACCTGAGAGACGGCGCAGAAGAAATTCGCGACGGTGCTTCCGATTTAAAGGACGGTGCCTCCGATTTGAAGAATGGAGCAGAAGAGCTGACAGACGGTGCGGGTGAGCTGAAAAGCGGTGCAGAAGATTTATACAAAGGCGCTTCCGATTTGAATAGCGGCGCGAAAGATTTGCTTGACGGTGCCGTGAATTTAATGGGAGGCGCGTCCGGCCTTAAGGATGGCGTGAATGATTTGCACAATGGCATCAAGGACGCGTCAAACGGAACAACAGCGCTTGCAGACAGTCTTTCCGTACTTTCGGAAAACAGCGCAGATTTGAGAAACGGCGCATATACGGTCTTTATTCAGCTAACAAGTACTGCAGAGACACAGCTGAATCAAAGCTTGGCAGCCGCAGGGCTTGAAACGGTAGCGTTGACACCCGAAACATACAGCGAGGTCATTACAGCGCTTTTAGACAGCATCTCGGACGGCGCATATTCATGGGCAGAAGCGTATGCCGCCGAGAAAATCAGAACGCAGGTAAAGACGGTTGTTGCCGAACAGATAAGAGAAACCATAACAAATAATTCCGATATTATGGCGCAGATCGACGCGGGCGTTGAAACTGCCTGCGGGGCGGAAATTGATGCTATGGCGCAAAACTATGCTGCGCTGGAGCTTGCAAACGCATATGCTCCCGATGCTCCCGAAGAGTGGCTGCAAACTTCCGAAGGGCAGGCTGCCGTGGATTCTTACCTTGCAACTGCCGAGGGACAAGCGGCGCTTGCCGAAGCTCGCGCGCAAATTAAAGCGCAGTATGTTGACGCCGCCGTGGCCGAACAAGTAACGGCGCAAATGGAGGCGGAAGAAGTCGAAGTGCAGATGGAAGCCGCAATCGCCGAGCAGCTTGCAACCGATGAGGTGCAGCAGCAAATTTCCGCGTCCGTTGAATCTGCTCTTGGTGAGAATGAAGCCTATCAGGGAATTGTCGCATTGAAGGGACAGCTTGACAGCTATTATGCTTTTTATCTTGGCTTACAACAGTACACGACGGGGGTCGATTCTGCCGCGTCGGGCGCCGCTGAGCTTAAAAACGGTCTTACCGCGCTCGAAAGCGGAAGTGCTGAGCTTGTAAGCGGAACCATTACGCTGAACAACGGTGTAGCAGAACTTCATAGCGGCGTTATGTCTTTGAAAAACGGAACGTCCGAGCTTCTTGCGGGTGTCATCCAATTGAAGAACGGAGCAATCAGCCTTTATGACGGAACGGTAGAAATCCGCGACGGCATGGCTGATCTGCTCGACGGCGTTATTACGATGTATGACGGTACCATAGAACTCTACGACGGTATCGTTACACTCAAAGACGGAACGTTTGAATTTAAGACAGAAACCGAAAATCTTGATACGGAGTTGAAAGACAAGGTCGGTGACGCGATCGGAGATATCCTTGGCAGCGATTTTGAGGTAGTATCCTTTGTTTCGGAAAAAAATAAAAATGTTGAATCGGTGCAGTTTGTTATTCAGACGGAGGCGATCGCAATTCCCGAAGCTCCTGCCCCGGCGGCTCCCGCAGAAGAAAAGCTGAGCTTTTGGCAAAAGCTGCTGCGTCTGTTCGGGCTGTATTGAAATCAGAAAGATGCGCTTTTTATGAAATGAATGGCTTGCATGCTTTCAGGATTGGACACGGACGCTGCTGCGGCTAAAACGCCGCTGCTTACAGCCGTGAAATGAACACGAGTCCCCGGCTCGTT
>URZF01000127.1 GCA_900552255.1 uncultured Eubacteriales bacterium
GGGAGAGATCGACGATCGTTTTATCGAGGAAGCGGAGACGAAAAGACCGGTGAGGAGAGGAACCGCCTTGAAATGGCTTTCTGCTGCCGCCTGCCTTGTCATGGCATGCGCCGTGCTTTTGATCCCGATCATGAACGGCAGTCAGATCACCGGGGACATCGACATCGACGCGCCGCTTGTTTGGAATGCGGAAAAGGGAATCTTTGAATATGCAGCGTCCGGAACCGAGACTACAAACGAGGGTATGCACGAAATTACGATGATCCCCGAATGGGATGCAATGCAGGTCTATGAGAAGTATAAAACCATTGAAGGCGGCGCTTTTGCCGGCTACACCGCCGCCTGCCGTGAAATCGATGCGGAATCTGCCGGCGAAAAGCTGGAAGAGGTCACGATAACGGGGTATGACGTTTATAAAGGAGAGACACACCGTGTCGGCGCCGCCGTCTATGCGATTCGGAATGCGGACACCGCCTGCGCGGTCTGCGTGAAATA
This sequence comes from uncultured Eubacteriales bacterium, assembly GCA_900552255.1. Lineage (GTDB taxonomy): Bacteria > Bacillota > Clostridia > Oscillospirales > CAG-272 > QALR01. The sequence continues at coordinate 496 of URZF01000127.1, forward strand.
TGAGAACGAGGACGGGTATTATGTATTTTTCAACACGGAAGCGAAATTTACAACGCTCGGTGAATTTGTGACCGGCTTCGGCCTTGGAGAGTATCTTGTGTTCCGAAATTCCTTCTCCGATTCCTGCTGGAAGAACGGCAGAATCGAGGAAGGGCTGTACAAAACCGCTTACTACCGTCTTTCCGATCTTTCGGTGATCTATGGAATGCTGTTTTCCGATTTGGATGCTCCGTGCATTGAAATAGAGGACAGAGACTATATTCAAATCATGGAAAATAGTAAAAATTCCATCGGCATTGCAGTTGATTGTCTGTCCACCGGACAGGGAAACGTCGGTATTCAGATCTATGACAACGGATATTTGGTTACGAATATCGGCGCTTCCGGCAAGGTTTTTGAAATCGGAGCGGAACGTGCCAAGGCATTTATCGATTATATCAGAGAGAATGGCGAAATATATACGACAACCGTATATGAATCCGATGTAATTCCAAATGACAGCAACAAGCCGGCAACGACGGAAACGACTGCGTTTTCCGTCGTAGAGGAAAGCACTCGCGGATAAAAACCAGAAAAAATACCGCGCGGGAAAGGAGAGACCCGCGCGGTATTTTTTATTCTGCTATGTCATTCCACTGAAATGATGTAGTCGTAAAGCGGCTGACCTCCGCGGATGGTCAAGACCTCCGCGCCGCCGGCCGCTCCGGCAAGCATGGTTTGTACGCCTTCGGCGGCGTTTTCTGTGACGTCCTCGCCGTAGAATATGGAGACATAGGAGGCTTCTTTCACGACGTCAAGGAGCTTTTCAAGGCATTCCTCACCGGTATCTCCTACGGAACGGATTTTCCCTCCTACGAGTCCCATTGTCTGCCCGGCCTTGACGGTGACGCCTCCGATGGTGGCGTCGCGTACCGCACGGGTCACGGAAATGGTGGTCACGCCGCCGGACGCCTCAGACATAGCGCCGGCGTTTTCCTCGGGGGAGGCGTCCTCGTCGAACGCGAGGAGCGCGGAAATCCCTTCGGGAACACTTTTGGTATGAATCACGATGACGTTTTTATCGGAAACGGCGCCTGCCGCCTGTGTCGCCACCATGTCGATGTTTTTATTGTTCGGAAGCACAAAAACGGTTTGGGCGGGCGTTTTGTTGACGGCGTCGAGGATATCCTGCATGCTGGGATTCATGGTCTGTCCGCCGTATACGATTTCGTCCACACAAAAATCGCGGAAAGTATCGCGGATCCCGTCTCCCATACAGACCGAGACGAAGCCGTATTTCTTTTCGGGCTGCGCGGCGGCGGGTGCTTCCTCCGCAGTAAGCGAGCTTTCGTCGATCTCGGCGAGCGCGGAATGCTGTTTTTTCATATTTTCTATTTTTACGGTGGCGAGTGCGCCATAGAGCAGCGCCTGATTTAGGACGAGCCCCGGGTCGTTTGTATGGATGTGGAGCTTTATGATGTCCTCCGCGTCCACGAACACGGCGCTGTCGCCGATTGCGCGGATGTAATCATACAGCGCGGAGCAGGTCCCCTCTCCGAGATGTTCTTTGCTTTTCTCGACGATGCACTCGGTGCAGTAGGCGAACTTGATATCCTCGGTGGCAAATTCGGTGAAATTTGCCTTTGCGCCCGTACCGGCTGCCTTTTTTGCCGCTTTGACCGGCTTTCCTTTGAGCGCGGACAACATGCCGTTCAGCATCATGACAAAGCCCTTGCCGCCTGCGTCCACGACGTGCGCCTCTTTCAGCACGGGAAGCTGTTCCGGCGTTTTTTCCAGCGTCGTTTCCGCCGTTTTTACCATCTGCGAGAAAAAGCCGGAGATGTCCTTCGCGCATTTTTTACTGACCTTGCCCGCTTCCTCGGCGCATTTGCGGATGACCGTGAGAATGGTGCCCTCGGTCGGATTCATCACCGCCTTGTAGGCTTCGTTTTTTCCGTCCTCGAAAGCTTTGGCGATGTCCTCCGTGCCGGCGTCCTTTTTTCCTTTCACGGATTTCGAGAATCCGCGGAAGAAGAGGGCGAGGATCGCGCCGGAATTGCCTCTTGCCGAGCGGAGAACCGCATCGGCCGCCTTGGTCGCGCATTCGGAAACGTCGTCGTTTTTCGGCTCTATGTCGCGCACCGCGCCGAGCGTTAAGCTCATATTGGTCCCCGTGTCGCCGTCCGGAACAGGGAACACGTTGAGATCGTTGATTTCGGATTGATTGTTTTCCAGCGTATTGGCCGCTGATACGAGCATGGTATAGAGCGTTTTGCCGCCCACTGTTACTTTGGCTGTCATACATAACCTCCCATACAGAGAACAAAGATTATATGCGCCCGGGCTTTGGATATTTTTATTTTTCCGTCCCGATAAAGAAAACCGCGAGTGTGCCCGGTCCGCAGTGAGCGCCCATCAGGGGTCCGATTTCCGAGATGATCACATCTTTGATATCCCATTTCTCACGAAGCATCGTTTCCAAATCCAGCGCATCCTTCAAGCAGTCGCTGTGACTGATGCCGATGATCTGCTCTGCGGGATCTACCGCGAGCCGCTCTACTGCATCTGCGAGTACTTTTATCGCACCCCTGCGCCCTCTCGCTTTGCCGCTTGGAATCAGTTTTCCTTCTTCGTTGGCGTGGAGAATCGGCTTGATCATAAAGAGGGAACCGACAAGCGCGGTTGCGGCGCTGAGTCTGCCGCCCCGTTTCAGGAAAAAGAGATCGTCCACCGTGAACCAAGAGCAAAGCTGATATGCTGTTTCCTGCGCATATGCGGAGGCCTCTTGCGCCGTTGCGCCCTCGGATTTTTTCAGTGCGGCAAAATAGGCGATGAGTCCCTCGCCGATGGAGCCGCTGCGGGAATCGACGATATAGATTTTTCGTTCCGGATATTTTTCGCGAAGCTCGCCCGCGGCGATGTTCGCGGCGCTGAACGTGCCGCTGAGACCGGAGGAAAGCGCGACGTAAACGATATCCTCTCCCTTTTCAAGGTGTGCTGTAAAAGCCGTGACGAAAGCGTCGATGCTGACCGCGGAGGTTTTCGCGACCTTTTTTTCTCTTAATTTCTGATAAAATTCATAAACGTCGATCTCGGAGCCCGGTTTTGGCTCCTCACCTTCGATAAAAACCTCCATCGGAATGACCTCGATGTTTTGCTCCTTGACGATATGAAAGGGCAGGTCACAGCCGAAGTCGGTGATGATCTGATATTCGTTCATAAAGAACTCCTTTTTCGGAGCACGGATTTTGCATGTGCCGCTCCGTTCTCCGTTTTTTTGCGCCGAAGCTGCGGCGCGTTTCTCTATCCGAATGCCGGAGAAGACCGGAGCTCCTGCTTAAAAATAACAGAAACCAAACAATATAACGCATCGGGACGCCGAAAACAAGGCACAATAAAATGTTAATTTGTTTTGGCTTCCATCCAATGCAGAATATCCGCTTCCACCTCATCCCGTCCGACTTCGTTGAGAATTTCATGGCGCATGCCGGGATAGAGCTTCAAGGTGACGTCTCGAACGCCGGCGGCGGATAACCTTTCGTATACCTTTTTCACGCCGCGCCCATATCCGCCGACGGGATCTTCGTCGCCGGATACGATGAAAATCGGCATATTTTTGTTGACGGAACGGAACCACTTCTTCAGGTTGGCTTCCTTTTGGAGCTTTACGAGGTCATGCATTGCGGACACGGTGAATTTGAACATGCAGTATTTGTCCGCGTCGTGGGCGGTGAGCATTTCCTCATCATGGGTGAGCCACGCATACGGATTGTCGCTTCCGGTGCCCTTGTTATAGGTGGAAAATGCAGCTTTGTCGGCAAGGCCGGATATATATTTCCCGCCTTTGACGCATTTTATAAAGGATGTGAGAAAAAGTCCGAGGTCTGAGGCGGGATTCGGTCCGCCGGTGCCCATGATAATGAAAGCGTCGAAATCCTCCGGGTATTTTGCGGCGGCATTTCTTGCAATAAACGAGCCCATGCTGTGACCGAGCAGGAAGTGCTTTTTTCCGGGAAATTCCCGCATGACGGCGCTCCCGAAAGCGTGTACGTCGTCGATGACGATTTTCCAGCCGTCTTTTTCGGCGAAATAGCCGAGCTCCTCATCGTTTTCGGCAGTGGCGCCGTGTCCGATGTGGTCATGGCCGAATACGGCAAAGCCGTTCTCGGCGAGATATGTCATGAACGGCTTGTACCGTCCGATGTGCTCGACCATCCCGTGTGAGATTTGAAGCACGGCTTTGATTTCTCCCTCCGGCAGAAACAGAACACCGCGCAGCGT
>URZF01000128.1 GCA_900552255.1 uncultured Eubacteriales bacterium
ATATAATATGCTGTATTTTGGTATCGTGTGGAATGGTATGAGGAGGTCGGAGAAGAATGGTCTTGGATATGACGCCCGTCCTGTCGGGTGCTGCCGATACCCTCGAATTTGAATTCTCCTTCGTGCCCGCGGCGGACGGACTTCTTTCCTCCGTATATGGGGACATCGATTTCACAGAGCCTGTGATGGTAAAAGGGCTTGTCAAAAACATGGCGGGGTATATGCTCCTTTCCGCTTTTGTGAAAGTGAGATATACGACCGCATGTGCGCGCTGCGCGGAGCCTGTCTGCAGCGAGCTTGAGATTTCGTTTGAAAAGGATATCGCGTCGGGCGATGTGTCGCGTGAGAACGACGATTACATCTTTATCGAGGACAACAAACTCGATCTTCTGCCTCCCGTCGAGGAGCAGCTGATGCTCGAAATGCCGTCGAAGACGCTTTGCCGCGAGGATTGTCTCGGACTTTGTCCGAAATGCGGCAAAAACCTCAACGAGGGACCGTGTACGTGTGAAAAGCATGAGACGGACCCAAGGCTGGCGGTCCTGAAAACATTATTGAAATAGCGCAATTTATAAAGAGACGGCCGCTCCGGCTTGTCGGACGGCGCAAGGGGAGGTGTAGGTAACATGGCAGTACCGAAGAGAAAAGTATCGAAGGCAAGACGCGATAAAAGACGTTCGAACGTATGGAAGCTTGATCTGCCGGGCATGACGAAATGCCCGAAATGCGGAGAGTACAACCTTTCACACAGAGTTTGCAAAGCTTGCGGAACATATAACGGCAAGGAAATTGTAAAACAGGACGCGTGATTTTGCAATCTGGCAGGTATGCAGGCAAGAGGCATACCTGCCGTATTTCTTTTTTGGGAGATGAAAACGGAAGCGAGATTCCGGATAGAGTGTTATGGTTTTGATCACTGATGTTATAAAGGGCTCTCCGGCCGAGAAGCACGGAATCCATCCCGGTGATTATCTGGTTTCCGTCAACGGCAACGAAATCGCGGACGTTTTGGATTACCGTTTTTATCTATGTGAGAAAAAGCTGCATATCATAACCGCGCGGGACGGAACGGAGCGTCCGGTCGATATCAAAAAGGGGGAATACGACGACATCGGTCTCGAATTTGAAACCTTTTTGATGGACAAAAAGCATTCCTGCCGAAACAAGTGCATCTTCTGCTTTATCGATCAGCTTCCGCGCGGCATGCGGGATACGCTCTATTTCAAGGACGACGACAGCCGTCTTTCCTTTCTCCAAGGCAACTACATCACGATGACCAACCTTGACGACGCGGATATCGACCGCATTATCAAGATGAAAATGTCGCCGATTAACATATCGGTGCATACGACAAATCCCGAGTTGCGCGTATTTATGCTGAAAAATCCGAACGCAGGGAAGTCGCTTTCCTATCTGAAACGCTTTGCGGATGCGGGAACCGAGATGAACTGCCAAATCGTGCTCTGCCGCGGCGTCAACGACGGGGCGGAGCTGGAGCGCACGATGCACGATCTCGCGTGCCTTTATCCGGCGGTCACGAGCGTTTCGGTCGTGCCGGCGGGCATGACGTGTTATAGAGAGGGTCTCTATCCGCTGACGCCGTTTTCCCGAAAGGAAGCGGCTGCCGTGGTGGCGCAGGTGGAGACATTCGCCGCAGGCTGCCTTTCCTGCTACGGCGAGCGCATTTTCTTCGCGGCGGATGAGCTTTATATCGCCGCGGGACTGCCGCTTCCGGACGCGGAGTATTACGAGGGCTTCCGTCAGCTCGAAAACGGCGTCGGCATGATGGCGTCGATGAAAGAGGAGTTCGACGCGGCGATCTCACAGGCACAGGACGACGGACGGAAAAGAGAGGTTTCGGTGGCGACGGGCGCCGCGGCGTACTCGTTTATCCGCGGGCTGTGCGCCCGGATCGAGGAGAAGTTTTCGGGCATTCATATAAACGTATATCAAATTGACAATCATTATTTCGGAGAAAGCATCACCGTCGCGGGACTTTTGACGGGACAGGACATTTTGGAACAGCTCCGGGGAAAGCCGCTCGGCGAGGCGCTGTTTATTCCGATGAGCTCCCTGCGGTATGAGGGGGACCTGTTTCTCTGCGGCATGAGCGTTTCTGAGCTGTCCGAGGCGTTGGGCGTGGAGGTCGAGCCCTGCGCCAACGACGGATATGAATTTTTAGATAAAATCACAGGAAATCTGTGAGAAAGGCAGGTGCGATTTTATGGCAAAGACCGTGGCGGCGATTGTCGGACGTCCGAACGTCGGCAAGAGCACGCTTTTCAATAAAATTGCCGGCTCCCGCATTTCCATTGTGGAGGATGTGCCGGGCGTGACGCGCGACCGCATCTATTATGAAACCGAATGGAACGGCAAGCCGATCGTGCTCATCGATACGGGCGGAATCGAGCCGAAAACGGACGACATGATCCTCGAAAAAATGAAAACGCAGGCGGAGATCGCGATCGAGACCGCCGACGTCATCGTTTTCATGTGCGACGTACACGCGGGCGTCACCGCAGACGACCGCGACATCGCGGTGATGCTGATCAAGAGCGGGAAGCCCGTGATCCTGTGTGTGAATAAGATCGATTCCGTGGGCGCGCTGCCGCTGGAATATTATGAGTTTTATGAGCTCGGCTTCGACGGCGACCCGATCGCGCTTTCCTCCATTCACGGAACGGGAACGGGCGACCTGCTCGACCGGATCTTGGAGCTTTCTCCGGCGGACGACGCGCCGGAGGAAGAGGACGATTCCATCAAGGTGGCGGTCATCGGCAAGCCGAACGCGGGAAAGAGCTCGCTTGTCAACCGGATTTTGGGCGAGGACCGCATGATCGTTTCCGATATGGCCGGCACGACGCGGGATGCCATCGACAGTTTTGTAGAAAACGAATATGGGAAATTCACTTTTATCGACACGGCAGGCATCCGCAGACAGAGCCGCATTCTCGATAAAATCGAGAAATACAGCGTGCTGCGCGCGCATTCCGCGGTGGAACGCGCGGATGTATGTCTGATTCTCATCGACGCCTCGGAGGGCATCACCGAGCAGGACGAAAAAATCGCGGGGATCGCTCATGAGGCGGGGAAGGCGTGCGTCATCGTCGTGAACAAGTGGGACCTTGTCGAGAAGGACAATTCCTCGGTCAAGACCTTTACCGATAAAATCCGGACGGCGCTTGCTTATATGCCGTATGCGCCGATTCTTTTCATATCCGCGAAAACGGGGCAGCGTCTGCCGAAGCTGTTCGAGCATATCGTATATGTAAACGAACAGGCATCCCTGCGGATTTCCACGGGAATGCTCAACGACGTGCTTTCCGACGCGGTGACAAGGGTCCAGCCGCCGACCGACAAGGGCAGGAGGCTGAAAATTTACTATATGACGGAATCGGGCGTAAGACCGCCGACCTTCGTCATTTTCTGCAACGATGCGGAGCTTTTCCATTTCTCTTATCAGCGTTATCTCGAAAATAAGCTGCGCGAGGTGTTCGGCTTTGCCGGAACGCCGATACGCTTTGTCATTCGCCAAAAGGGCGACGAATAAACGGAGGGGAATCATATGGATCCATCAGAACTTTCGGGCTTGCCGAAGCTCATATGGAACGGACTTATCGGCGAGCTTGGATATGCGGACAATCCGACGGTGTTTGCCGTTTGCGCCGTGCTGTGTGTCGTCGTTCCGTATCTGCTCGGCAGCATCAATTTCGCGGTTATTTTTTCGCGCAGGATGTATGCCGACGACGTAAGGGACCATGGAAGCGGGAATGCCGGCTCGACCAATATGCTACGTACCTATGGGGTTAAATCCGCGCTTTTGACTTTTGCCGGAGACTTTACAAAATCCTTCGTCGCGACGGCGATGGGACTTCTTATCATGCCGTGGTATACCGGCTTTGCGTTCATTTCCGGTTTTATGTGCCTTCTTGGACATGCGTTTCCGGTCTTTTTCGGCTTCCGCGGCGGAAAGTGCGTCGCAAGCCTTGCCGGCGTGGTGCTCGTCATCAATCCGCCTGCGTGGATCTTTCTCATGCTCGTGTTCGTGCTGGCGGTGGCGCTTTCGGGTTATGTCTCGCTCGGTTCCATCATCGGCGCGGTCCTCATCCCCGTCTGCAACAGCATCATGCCGTTTTGGTTTTCGCCGCCGCCTCCCGCGTCGATCATCTGTACGATTCTGATGGCGGCGCTTGTCGTGTTTCTCCATCGGAAGAATATCCAGCGCCTGATCGCGGGAGAAGAGTCTAAATTTTCCTTTAAAAAGAAAAAAGAACAGTGAATATCGGAAATTCTTTCAAATAATTTTTGAAAAACCTATTGATATTTGCCGAAATAAATGATATGATAAAACAGTAAATGCAGATAAAAAGGGCAGGACGCCACCCTCTCATGGCGGTTTCCCGATTTTATCAGAACCGACAAGGAGGTGTATACAGTGCCGAATATTAAGTCAGCGAAAAAGCGCGTTAAGGTCATCGAGACAAAAACGCTTCAGAACAAGATGTTCAAATCTGCGCTTAAAACAGATATGAAGAAATATGAAGCTGCTGTGGCTGCAGGCGACAAGGCTGCCGCTGAAGCGACCTACAAGCAGGCTGTCAAGAAGATCGATCAGGCAGTTGCTCACAGTATTCTTCACAAGAACAATGCCGCAAGAAAAAAGAGCAGATTTACTTCCATGCTCAACCGTATGAACGGCTGATCTTATCCGATAAAAAGCAAAAAGCACCCATCTCACCGGGTGCTTTTTAT
>URZF01000129.1 GCA_900552255.1 uncultured Eubacteriales bacterium
TCTTTTCAAACGCATAGATTATGCTTTATTTTACGCAAAAACGGCCGATCTCGTGCAGACAATCCGCGCGCCGGCAGCTAAAAACAAAAAACGGAAAGCATGACGCTTTCCGTTTTTCTATAAACCTTTTCTTCAATCCAAATTGAGCTTTTTCGTAAGGATCGCCTTGATTCCGATATACGACAGCATCACCTTGACGACCCCGAGCACCGTCAGCGAGGCCAGCGTAACCGCCGCCGCTGCAGCGAGATTTTCCGTAAACACAGAGGATACCATGACAATCGTCTCAATGATCGTTTCCACAATGGAAAAAACGATATTTACACCGATGATGCAGACAATCGACATGATGACGCGATGCTTCTTGCTCCACATGCAGCCGAGCGAGATGCCGAAGTAAATCAGCAGAATCTCAAAAATATACGAAAGGATGGCATAGATCACGAACAGCACGATAGAGCCCGTATATTCCCCGGAGATCCCCGACAGCGACGTCATAAGATAGGAGAGCTCATCCGCAAGCTCGGCATAAGAGCTGGAAACCGTACCGTAACCGATTTCGGTCCCGCCCAGCATAATCAGATATGCAACGAGCGTCACGACCGTCCCCATCAGATTCCACAGAATCATAGACACAATTTTTGTCATGATATGGCAGTTCACCGTAACCGGCAGGGTAAACGTAAGATACCCTTCGTCGGTGAAAAAGGATTGGTAAAACCGCTGGATCGTCATGACAAAAACAGTGATGCCCGCGACGAAGATCATGATAAAAAGTCCGGTCATGAAAATACCCTGCGCCAAATTCATGATCGCTTCCCCAACAGAGGCCTCGCCGTCGGCCGTCGCATCCGGCAGAAGCCGGCCGTCTATGATAAATCCGATGCCAAGGATGACGCTGAGCGCAAGAACCGTGATAAACAGCGGCACGACCCTTCTCGCGATCGCTTTGAATTCATATTTCAAGCTCTTTCCGAACATTTGTACACCTCCCTGAAAATCTCGTCGACGGACTTGCCGTATTCCTCCTTCGCGGAGGCGACGTCGCGCTCCATGATGATTCTGCCGTCCCGGATAAAGACAAAGCTGTCAAGCACCTTTTCGACGTCCGCGATCAGATGGGTCGATATGATGACGGAGGCCTCGGGATTGTAATTGGAAACGATCGTATTCAAAATATATTCGCGGGCGACCGGATCCACGCCGGCGATCGGCTCGTCGAGCAGATAGAGCTTCGCGCGCCTCGACATGACCAGCACCAGCTGCACCTTTTCCTTGGTTCCCTTGGAGAGCGTTTTGAGCCTCGCAGTTTCCTTCACACCGAGATTTTCAAGCATATGAAGCGCCGCACTGCGGTCGAAATCCTCATAAAAATCGTCAAAATATTCAATAATATCCATGACGCGCATCCAATCGTTCAGATACGTGCGCTCCGGCAAAAAGGAAACGAGACTTTTGGTTTCCACGCCGACTTCTCTCTCGCACACCCTGATTTCCTCGCTCGTCGGCTGCAAAAGTCCCGCCGCCAATTTCAAAAGCGTCGTCTTTCCGCTCCCGTTGGAGCCGAGAAGCCCGATGATCTTCCCCGCAGGAAGCGCGAGATCAATCCCGGAAAGCGCGATCTTGCCGCCGTAGTCCTTGACAAGCGACCTTGTTTCCAAAACAAATGACATCCGATGTCCTCCTTAATTTGATTTCTGAATCTTATTCTTCTCCGTTATTTAATGTAATATAATTTTCATAAAAAGTCAATATTTCAGGTTAAATTTCCCGGCGGAGACGTCCGCCGTCGCCATACTTTTCCTTTTTTATAAAATAATTGCGGGAAAAAGCAAATTCTACTTGACAACGGAAGCCTTTTATGTGTATAATGTAGTTTGTAATTGTAGCAATCTGTGCGGATATCCGTCCGCGGGCGCAGAGGGAGGTGTAAGAGAGATGCTTAGAACGAATCAACCAAAAAAGCGTCAGAAAAAAAAAGAGCATGGTTTCAGAAAGAGAATGAGCACTGCAAACGGACGCAAGGTTCTGAAAAGAAGACGCGCAAAATGCAGAGCGAGACTTTCCTATTGAGAATCATCGGATCAACAAAGCCTGTGGCGTACTCATGGGCTTTCCTTTTTTATCCGGGCAATTTTTCGGCGCCCGAAAGGACGAAAAAGACGGGGGAATCTGTGTGAAAAACATAGCGATTTCCGAAAACCACCTTTATAAAAAGGTATACGCAAAGGGCGAACGCGCCGTTTGCAGACATATCGTGGTATATGTATTGACCGATTACCACGCATCGCGCCTTGCGCGCGAGAACCCGCTCGGGAAGAGAGTGAACCGCGTCGGACTTACGGTTTCCAAAAGACTCGGAGGAGCGGTGGTGCGGTCGCGCGTGAGAAGAATCCTGCGCGCCGCTTACAGGCAGCTGGAAGCAGAACAGAATATCAAAAAAGGCAAGCTGATCGTGATCGCCGCCAAAGAGGCGGCGTGCAGCGCGAAAAGCACCGATATCTACAAGGATCTGCTCTACGCCGCCAAAAAGCTGTCGCTATACGCCGGCAGCGATTCCCATAAGAACGGACAAAGACCGGAATGCGCCTCCGGCAGCCAAGCGGAGACATCGGAAAAATGAAACAAATCGGGATTTTTTTCGTAAAGCTTTATCAAAAGTTCATCTCTCCGTTGAAGCCGCCCTGCTGCAGGTTTCAGCCGACCTGCTCGAATTACGCGATCGAGGCGTTCCGTGAATGGGGATTTATTATAGGACTCGGACTTACGGTGTGGCGCATCCTGCGCTGCAATCCCTTCTCCAAGGGAGGCTATGATCCGGTTCCGAAGCGGAAAAGACGGAAAAAAGACGTCTTAATCTCCACAAAAGAAAAAGGAGACAATTCTCAAAAATGATAGATGCAATCAATCGGTTTTTCGGAAGCATCCTTGCCGCTTTCGATTCGTTTACGGGACATTATCTGCTGGCGCTGTTCTTATTCGCGCTGATGATCAAAATCATCCTCTGTCCTTTCGGAATCAAGCAGCAGAAAAATTCCGTCAAGCAGGCAAGACTTAAGCCAAAGGAAATGGCGATCCGCAGCAAATACAAGGGCAGGACCGACCAGCCCACCATGCAGAAGATGCAGAATGAGATCATGGACCTCTACCAAAAGGAAGGCTACAATCCGATGGGCGGATGCCTGCCGATGCTCATTCAGCTCCCGATCATCATGATTCTTTACGGAATCGTTTACAATCCGCTCAAATATATCTGCAAATATTCGACGGATATGCTCAACGGCATCGCGAGTTTTATCAACAACGATCTCGGCATTGCGCTGAAAAGCTTTAAGGACGGCGTCTTTTCCGGACGGGATATCGACCTTGTTCAATATCTCACGCAGGATAATCTCGAGGCGCTCAATGCTTCTCTTGGAGAAGTGGGACAGGTCGTTCTTTCCGATCTGCCGAATTTCAGTCTCTTCGGAGACCCGACGGCGCTTGCCAAAACGCCGTCGTGGACGACGTGGCTCGTCCTCATCCCGCTGCTCAACTTTGTATTTACCGTCCTTTCGTCGTTTATTTCGAGAAAGCTGACGTTCCAGCCCATGCAGGACAACGCAGGAAACGGAAAACAGACGATGATCATGACGGTCATCATGTCCGCCATCACCGCATGGCTCGCGTTTTCTTTCCCGGCGGCACTCGGTATCTACTGGATTTTCAACAACGTATTCACCTGCGTACAGGAAGTTGTCATGACCAAAATCATCCGCAAGCGGCATCTTGTCAATGAAGATGACCCGGCGGATGCGAAACAGAAGAAAAAGAAAAAATATTTGAAATGGTGGATCGCGGCGGTATCAGCGGTTTTCATTGTAGGAGCGGGAATATTTGTATATACGCAGTATAAGGCGGCACAGACGTCGGGAGACGTCGCCACGAAAGACGGAACATCCGCCTCGGCATCGGATATTACATGGAACGGCAAGACATACAGTTACAATGAACATTTGAGTAACTTTTTGTTCCTCGGTATTGATACAAAAGAAAAGGCAGAGACAAAAACAGGTCAGGCAGACGCCGGGCAGGCGGACGCGTTGTATCTTCTGTCATGGAATCGGCTGGAAGGAGATATTACAGTGATCAGCATTCCGAGAGATACGATGACTCAGATCGAAACGTTCGGTCCGGGCGGAAAAAGTCTCGGAAAGAGCAAAGATCATATCAGTTTATCTTATGCATACGGTGACGGCGGATATGAAAGCTGTGAGCTGGCGGAAAATGCAGTTTCCGAATTGCTTTACGGACTGCCGATAGACGGGTACTGTGCTTTGAATATGGATGGACTTCCTGTTTTGACAGACAGCGTCGGAGGCGTAACAGTAACCGTGCCGAACGACAGTCTGGCGGAAGTTGACCCCGGATATGCAAAAGGAGCGGTGGTCACTTTGAAAGGTGAAGATACAGAACAGTTTGTTCGATACAGAAATACGGAGATCAGCCGGAGCGCGATCGCACGTCTGGAGCGCCAGCAGGAATATATCAGAGCATTCGGCGAACCTTTAAAAAAGGCATCTGCAGATAAAGCGCTTGTTACCGATCTGTACAAGGCGATTGAACCGTATATGGTAACGAATATGGGGAAAAGTCGTTTTGTTGATCTGACGGAAAGTGTATCAGAAGGCAAAAAGGTGAACCGATGGACGATTCCGGGAGAAGGAATTCAAGGTAAAGAATATGAAGAATACGTCGTAGATGATGACGCTT
>URZF01000130.1 GCA_900552255.1 uncultured Eubacteriales bacterium
AGTATGCTGCACCGAAAAAATATCTCGCCGTAATTATACAATATTCTGTTGCATTTGTAAAGCATTTGGTATATAATTTATTTTGAAATATCGGAAAGCTTCGTGCCGTAGGATATGGCACGCGGGCTTTTCGGAAAAATGTTGAAATATTATGCTTGAAGAAAGGAAACCATAAAAATGAAGCCTTTTATGGACGAGGATTTTTTGCTGGACAGCGATATGGCGAGGGTTCTTTATCACAACTATGCGGCGGAAATGCCGATCGTCGACTATCACTGCCACGTGAGTCCGAAAGAGATCGCGGAAGATCGGAAATATGAGAATATCACTGAGATTTGGCTCGGAGGCGATCATTATAAATGGCGCGCCATGCGCTGCTTCGGACTTCCTGAGCGCGTAATCACGGGAGACGCCTCCGATTATGAAAAATTCGAGGCGTTTGCGTCGGTGCTTCCGTCGCTCATCGGCAATCCGCTTTATCATTGGTCGCACTTGGAGCTGAAACGGTACTTCGGCTATGACGGGATCCTCTCGCCGGACACCTGTGAGCAGGTTTGGAATCTTGCGAATGAAAAGCTTTCTTCGGACGATATGAGCGTGCGGGAGATCATCAAAAAATCGAATGTGAAGCTGCTCTGCACGACGGACGATCCTGCGGATTCGCTCGAATATCACATCGCGCTTTCGCAGGACAAAACCTTTGATGTGAAGGTGCTGCCCGCGTTCCGCCCAGACAGAGCGATGAACGTGGAGAAGCCGGATTTCGCGGACTATATCGCGAAGCTTTCCGAGGCGAGCGGGGTGGAAATTACCGATATCGTCTCCCTTTGCGACGCGCTGGAGCGCAGGATCGAATTCTTTGATGCGCTCGGCTGCCGCACCGCAGACCACGGTTTCGACGATTATGTAGCGTTTGACGAAACCAAATCCGCCGCTCAGTCGATTTCGATCGCGGATGTCACGCTCAAGCGCGCGCTCGCCGGCGAGAAGATCGATTCCGAGATGGCGAAGATATATAAAGGCGCGCTGATCCGCTTCTTTGGCCGCGAATACGTAAAGCACGGATGGGTGATGCAGCTTCATTTCGGTGCGATGCGTTCGCCGAACACGGTGATGAAAAATCTTCTCGGGCCCGATACGGGTTACGATGCCATCCACGGGACAAACTGTATCTATGCGCTGGCGAGGATGCTCGATACGTTGAATTCGGAAAATGCGCTCCCGCGCACGATTTTGTATTCGCTGAATCCGACCGACAACGCGGCGCTGGCGGTGCTTGCCGGCAGCTTCCAATATACGAGCGACGAGGCGGAGGGGCTTCTCAATATGCCGAAAATGCAGCACGGCAGCGCGTGGTGGTTTAACGATCATATCCGCGGTATGCGCGAGCAGCTGGAAAATCTTGCGAGCCTTTCCGCGCTCGGAAAATTTGTCGGAATGCTGACGGATTCCCGCAGCTTTCTCTCCTATACGCGCCATGAATATTTCCGCCGCGTGCTTTGCTCCGTGATCGGCGGATATGTGGAGCGCGGGGAATATCCGCTTGATATCGATACGTTGGCGCAAATGGTCTGCGATATCTGCTACAACAATACGAAGGACTTCTTCGGCTTTAATCTGATTTGATTTTATGTGCATGTATAAAATGATTTATACAAAAGGATAAAACTAAAAAACGGGATCCGGACAAGCATTTTAGCGTTCGATTCCCGAGAAATACGATAGCCGTCCGGCGTGACGGCAGTTAGGAGAATGAAACATGATGGATGAAGAAAAGGAGATCCAGGGAGGGGAATGCACGCACGACTGCTCGACGTGCGGTGCGGCGTGTCCTTCCAAGCAGGGATCGATGTTTGAGGCGATCAATCCGATGAGCATGGTCGGAAAGGTGATCGGTGTCGTCAGCGGCAAGGGCGGAGTCGGCAAGTCGATGGTGACGGAGCTTGCCGCGGTCGAGCTTCGGCGCAGAGGACTGAAGGTGGGAATCATGGATGCCGACGTGACAGGCCCTTCCATTCCGAAGGCGTTCGGACTTTCCGGCATCTGCGAGGCGGCGCCGCTCGGAGGCATCCTGCCGAAGGAGACAAAGACCGGCATCAAGGTCATGAGCGTCAATCTTCTGCTGGAGGATATCACCTCGCCTGTCGTGTGGCGCGGACCCGTCATTGCGGGAACGGTCAAGCAGTTTTGGACGGATGTCATTTGGGGCGATCTCGACTGCATGCTCATCGACTGCCCGCCCGGAACGGGCGACGTACCGCTCACGATTTTCCAGTCGATTCCGCTTGACGGCATCATCGTGGTGACAAGCCCTCAGGATCTCGTTTCGATGATCGTTGCCAAGGCCGTGAATATGGCGAAGCTGATGAACATTCCGATCGTCGGCATCGTCGAGAACATGAGCTATGTCAAGTGCCCCGACTGCGGGCGTGATCTGAAAGTGTTCGGCGAAAGCAAAATCGATGCCGTAGCAAAGGAGTTTGAGATTCCTGTTCTTGCGAAGCTGCCGCTTGATCCTGCGCTTGCCGCGATGTGCGACGCCGGAACGATCGAGCTATGCGAAAACGGGACAGCTTCCTCTATTGCGGATGCGATCGAGGCGCAGCCGCAGCGAATCCTATAATGGAAAGAAAAAAGAGAATCCTGTTCGTATGTTCCGCCAATACCTGCCGCAGTCCGGCCGCGGAAGCGATTCTCCGCGAATACGGCGGCGACCGCTATGACGCCGCCTCGGCCGGACTCTTCGCCCATGACGGCGAGCCGATGATGGCCTCCTGTGCCGCCGTTCTTTCCGCGCTGTTCGGGAGGGAGGTGTCGCCTGTGTCTCATCGCTCGGCGAGACTGACGGAGGAAATGCTCCGAAGTAGCGACATGACCGTTGCGGTTTCGGAGGGCTATGCCGCGCTTCTGCGCGCCTATTTCCCGGAATATTCGGAGAAAATCACGGCGCTGCCGGAGGGGATTTCCGATATTTCCCGTCTTGCCGGCGAAGAGCTGATGGACGGCATACGACGCATACGGGACGGGATATCCGCTATGTTTTTGGAGAATAAGGATGAAGATTGAAACGGCTCCTCTGACAGAGGGCGAGGCGGGCGCCGCGGCGGCTTTGGAAGCCCAGTGTTTTTCCGCGCCGTGGAGCCGTGAAATGATCGAGGCTGCCGTCGTGCAGAGCGGCGCGGTGTGCCTCAGCGCCGCCGTGGACGGTATATTTGCCGGACATGTCACGATGTTTTGCGTGCTCGACGAGGGACAGATCTGCAATCTCGCGGTGGCTCCCGTGTTTCGCCGCATGGGGGTGGGAAGCGCGCTTCTTGACGCGCTGAAAACGGAGGCGGCGCGCCGCGGGCTTTCTGTTCTGATGCTGGAGGTGCGCGCCTCCAACACAGCGGCGCAGACGCTGTATGAAAAAAATGGATTTGAACGGGTCGGTGTGCGCCGCGGTTTTTATGCGGCTCCGCGTGAGGATGCGTTTCTCTATAATTGGTATTTGAAATAATCCTTGTTTTCTGATAAAATGGTTTATCGAGGAAGAGAAGTTCCGGCTTCTCTTCCGATTTTGAATTTATGCTTGCCGCTTGAAGGATTCCATGCGGCAGATAGGATGCTTATGCGTATTCTTGCTTTTGAAAGCTCATGCGATGAGACGGCCGCCGCCGTCGTGGAATATAAGGACGGGCGGTTTGCGGTTCGCTCCAATATCGTTGCGTCTCAGATTGCCGTCCACGCGAGGTTTGGCGGCGTTGTGCCGGAAATCGCGAGCCGCGCCCATTGCGAGGCCGTTTCCGGCATCGCTTATGAGGCGCTGGCAAAGGCCGGACTTACGGCGGCGGAAATCGACGCTGTGGCGGTCACGAACAATCCGGGACTGATCGGCGCGCTGCTTGTCGGCGTGAATTTTGCGAAATCTCTCGCTTTTTCTTGGAATAAGCCGCTTATCGCGGTCAATCATATTAAGGGACATATTGCGGCGAACTATCTTTGCCATGAGACGCTTACGCCTCCGTTTCTCGCCTTTGTCGCCTCCGGCGGACATACGTCGATGCTTCGGGTGAATGATTACCGCGAGTATGCCGTGCTCGGCGGTACGCGCGACGACGCGATGGGGGAAAGCTTTGACAAGGTGGCGCGCGTCATGGGGATGCCGTATCCCGGAGGCGCTGCGCTCGATAAGCTTGCTTATGAGGGAAAAGATCCGATTTCCTTTCCGTCCGCGGCGATCCATGACGGCACCTTGGATCTGTCGTTCTCTGGCATCAAGACGGCGGTTTTGAATTTTATCAATCAGGAGACACAGAAGGGAAATGAGCTGCCGCGCGCCGATATTGCGGCGGGCTTTGTGAATGCCGCCGTTTCCAGCGTGACGGCAAAGCTCGGTATGGCGTTTGACCGGAATCCCGATCTGCATACGCTTGTCCTTGCGGGCGGCGTTGCGGCCAATTCTCACCTGCGCACGGCGCTGGGCGCGTTTTCCGCCGCTCGGAATATTTCCTTGTATATGCCGGAGCTTCGCTACTGCGGCGATAACGCCGCGATGATCGGGGCTGCCGCGTGTTTTGAATTTGAAGCGGAAAATTTTTCCGACGAGTCGCTGAACGCATATGCGTAT
>URZF01000131.1 GCA_900552255.1 uncultured Eubacteriales bacterium
GTAAAATGGGTGTAATTTATCATTTGGGGAGCATAAAAGCGATCCTATTTTCACATGCAAAGCGCAACCGCACAAAAAGCGAGGCTATGCCTCGCTTTTTTCCGTTTCGAGCTTGAGATATTCGATTTTGCCGTCCACGGCGAAGAGAAACACATGGTCGCCCTCGCGGATCTTACCGTCCAGCATCCAAAGAGAAAACGCATCCTCGATTTTAGAGGAAATCTCGCGGCGCAGCGGACGTGCTCCATACGTTTTTACCGATTCGCAGGACGCCAGCATCTCCGCGACGGACGGATCGAACTGTGCGGTGATGCCGAGTGCGGTGATGCGTCCTTCCACCTCCCGTATCATCATCCGGGCAATGGCTACGATGTCGTCATGGGAAAGTTTGTCGAATACGATGATCTCATCGATCCGATTGATAAGCTCCGGCCGGAAGCTTTCGCGCAGGCGCTTCATCCGTTCGGCACGCTCGGATATCTTCTTTTCCATATTCTCGTCGGCAACGGAGGCAAAGCCGAGCGAGCCTCCGCCGCCGGCGACGGGTGAGCCGATATTCGTCGTCATAATGATGATGGCGTTTTTGAAGCTCGCCGTTCTTCCCGTCGAATCCGTCAGGATGCCGTCGTCGAGAATTTGCAGAAGCAAATTAAAAATATCGGGATGCGCTTTTTCGATCTCGTCAAAGAGAACGACGGAATACGGACGGCGCCTGATCTTCTCCGTGAGCCCCCCGCCCTCGTCGTATCCGACATATCCGGGCGGAGAGCCGATCATTTTGGAAACGCTGTGCTTTTCCATATACTCGCTCATATCCAGCCGGATAAGCTCGCCTGCGGAACCGAAAACGACATCGGCGACCGCTTTGGCAAGCTCCGTCTTTCCCACGCCCGTCGGCCCCATAAAGAGCAGCGAGCAGATCGGGCGCGCCGGATTTCCAAGCCCCACTCTTCCGCGGCGGATCGCCCGTGCGACGGCCGAGGTGGCATCGTCCTGCCCGATGATGCGTTCCCGCAGGAGCTTTTCCAAATGGAGCAGCCGCTCCCCCTCGGTGGAGGCCAGCTTCCTCACCGGGATCCCCGTCCATGCAGTGACGACATCGGCAATATCGCCGGCGCCGATTTTTTCTCTGTGCCGCTCTCTTTCGCGGCGAATCGTTTCCTTTTCAGCCCGATACTTCTTTTCCAGCGTCGCCGCTCTGTCCCGAAGCTCGGCGGCAAGCTCGAATTTCTGCTCGTGAATCGCATTTTCCTTTTTCTCAAGCAGCGCTTTGATCTCGTTTTCGTATTCCATCAGATGAGGCGTGCTTCCATAGCTTTCGATCCGCTTTTTGGACGCCGCTTCGTCCACAAGATCGATCGCCTTATCCGGAAGAAAGCGGTCTGGGATATATCGTGCGGAAAGCGATACCGCCGCGGAAAGCGCCTCGTCTGTGATGGTGATATGGTGATGATTCTCATATTTCAGACGGAGCCCCTTTAAGATAGCAAGCGTCTGTTCCTCGTCCGGCTCCGAAACGAGGACGGACTGGAAGCGCCGTTCCAGCGCGGCATCCTTTTCAATATGCCTGCGGTACTCCGCAATCGTCGTCGCGCCGATCACCTGTATCTCTCCTCGGGCAAGCACCGGCTTCAAGATATTCGCCGCATCCACAGCTCCCTCCGCGGCGCCGGCGCCGACAATCGTGTGGATTTCATCGATGAACAGAATGATATTCTTGTTTTTCATCACCTCGTCCATGACCTTTTTGAGCCGATCCTCGAACTCGCCGCGGTATTTCGCGCCGGCGATCATCGCGCCGATATCAAGCGTGATGACGACCTTATCGGCGAGATTGTCGGGTACGGCGCCTGCCGCGATCCGCGATGCCAGCCCCTCGACGACGGCCGTCTTGCCGACGCCCGGCTCGCCGATCAGACACGGATTGTTTTTTGTCCGTCTCGACAAAATTTGGATCACACGCTCCGTCTCCGTTTCCCTGCCGATGATCGGATCAAGCATACCGCATATGGCAAGCGTCGTGAGATCTCTCCCATACTGCCCTACGGCGGAGGCCGTGCCTCCGCTGGTTCCCCCGCTCTTCATCGGCTTGCCCTGCGGCGTGTCCACCTCGGCGCCCATATCGCCGAAAAAGGCGATGATGTCGTTTTGCAGCTCGCCGAGGCTCACATTCTGCGCGACGATCAGCTTCACCGCGACGGATTCCCGCTCCGACACCAAGGAAAGCAAAAGATCCTCCGTTCCGATCAGCGTGTGTCCGTATTTCGCGGCGACCGACGAGGAAGCCTCGATCACGCGGCGCAGGCCCGGCGTCATATCGCCGGCATCCACCACGCTCTTTTCCCCGACGCCCGACAGCTCCTCGATCAGCTCGTGAGTCGGCGCATAGAAAATTCCTCTCGACGAAAGAATACTGCCGGCGACGCTGTCTCTGTCCCCAAGCATGGCGAGCAAAAGATGCTCCGTTCCGATATAGGTATGCCCCAGCTTTCCCGCTTCTCCCGCCGCCTGCTTCAGGGTATTCTTTGCCGTTGCCGTAAATTTGTTTTGCATGAACCGTGATTCCTCCGTAGACCAAATTTTTGAGGATAGATATCGCGCATGCAAGCACGCGCGTTTTATAACATTTTTTTATTAAATTTCAAGCAGATTAAGAAATTATAATTGCATTTTTCTGTATTTCATTTTATAATAAGAATATGAATGCGAATCTACACAGAGGGGGAAAACCAAATGCTGTCAAAGGTTTTCGGCGCGGGGATTTTCGGGATCGAGGGCTATTCCGTCACGGTGGAATGCAATGCGAACGACCGACTGCCCGCCTTCAATATCGTCGGCCTGCCGGACGCCGCCATCAAGGAGTCCAAGGAAAGAATCAAGGCAGCCGTCATCAACAGCGGCTTTTTCTTTCCGGACGCCGAAATCACCGTCAATCTCGCGCCTGCCGATAAGAAAAAGGAGGGCTCATCATACGATCTCGCCATCCTTGTCGCGATCATGAAGTGTTCGGGCGCCATTCCTTCCGAGCTCTCGCTCGACGATAAATGCTTTATCGGCGAATTGTCGCTATCCGGCGAGCTGCGCGGCGTCAAGGGCGCGCTTTCCATGTGCATGGCGGCGAAGGAAAGCGGCAAATCGGAGATCTATATCTCCGCCGAAAACGCGGCGGAGGCCGCCATCGCGGGAGATATGCGCGTGTTTCCCGTGCGCAGCGTGCGCGAGCTTGTCGCGCATATCAAAGGCAAGCATACGCTGGAGCCCGCCGTATTCGATAAAAGTATATTTGAAAAAGAGAAAATATATGCCGGACTGGATTTTTCCGACGTAAAAGGTCAGGGGCGCGCTAAGCGTGCGCTTGAGATCGCCGCGGCAGGCGGACACAACGTTCTGCTCATCGGACCGCCCGGCACCGGAAAAAGCATGCTGGCCAAACGCATCCCTACTATTTTGCCCGAAATGACGCTGGATGAATCAGTTGAGGTCACAAAAATTCACTCGGCCGCAGGAACGCTCCCCGCGGGAACCGCCCTCATGACAGAGCGCCCCTTCCGTTCGCCGCATCATACCATGTCGGCGGCAGGACTGGCGGGCGGCGGAAAAGTACCGGCGCCGGGTGAGATTTCCCTCGCGCATAACGGCGTGCTGTTTCTTGACGAGCTTCCGGAATTCTCGACGCAGGCGACGGAGGCACTGCGCCAGCCGCTCGAGGACGGCAGGGTCACGATCACCCGCGTCAGCGGAAAGGTGACGTTTCCGGCAAGCTTCATGCTCGTCTGTGCGATGAATCCATGTAAATGCGGCTACTTCGGGCATCCGACCAGAGCCTGCACCTGCTCGCAGAACGATATCCGCCGATATCTTTCAAGAATCAGCGGACCTCTGCTCGACCGGATCGACATCCAGGTGGAAATGCCCTCCCTTTCCTACGGAGAGATCGCCGGCGAGGAACCGGAGCGGGGAGAAAGCTCCGCCGTCATCCGAGCGCGCGTCAATGAAGCGCGTCTTCTCGCACACCGCCGCTATGAAAATGAAAAAAAGCTCTACTGCAATGCGGCGCTTACGTCCGCGCAAATCCGAAAATACTGCAAAACCGATCCCGCGGCGGCGGCGCTTCTCAAAAAGGCGTTCGACAAGCTCGGACTTTCCGCCCGCGGATACGACAGGATCCTGCGCGTCGCCCGCACGATCGCCGATCTCGCGGGAAGCGAGGATATCCTCGCGCCGCATATCGCGGAAGCCATCCAGTTCCGCTCGCTCGACCGGAAATACTGGACATAACCTCCCAAAAAGACAATTCGGGAGCATTCACAAAACAGTATTATCCAAAACGCCGAACCGGAGCAGCGGCAAAAAGCAGGCATAAAAATATCTGTGCCTTGTCCGTCTTTTTCCCTTTGCCACAAAGCAAAAACAACCTCTTGAAGCTATCGCATAGAAAAACCGTACTTGCTTTCGGCGCGCATGAAAAACCGCATGAAATCAGGGAAATCGATTCTTTATATGAAAATCCACAATCATATCAAAAGCGCAAGCGGATAAACCGCTTGCGCTTTTTGGCTGTCTGACAA
>URZF01000132.1 GCA_900552255.1 uncultured Eubacteriales bacterium
AAAGGTGCGGATCAAAATCGATTTTTCCATCAACCTGTGGGGCGTTCTCGCGACGCTGCTTGCGGCGGGGATCGCATTTGTGAAAAATAAAAGCCAAACGGCTGTCAAATCATAATGAACGGAAGGAAAGGGTGGCACGATCATGGATAATCAGAAAAACACACAGAAAAACAAAATCAGCGAGCTGATCGAATCGTCGCTTGACAGCATTCGCGAGCTTGTGGATGCCAATACCATCATCGGGGAGGCGATCATGACGTCGGCGGGAACGACGATCATTCCGATCTCCAAGGTTTCCGTCGGCTTTGCAGGCGGCGGAAACGACTACGCGGGAAAAAATTCGGCAGCGGTAGGCAAAAACAATTTCGGAGGCGGCGGCGGGACGGGCGTATCGGTTTCTCCTGTCGGCTTTTTGGTCGTTTCCGCTGACGGAAAGGTGGAGCTTTTGAGTGTACACAATCCGACAAATGTCTCCGACCTCGGCGCGTCGATTGAAAATATTGTGGACAGGGCGCCGGATATCATCTCAAAGATCAAGGCGGCATTCGGCTCGAAAAAGAAGAAGAAGGAGGATGAAGAGACGGAATCCGAGGAAACACCGGATTCTGATCTTACTCCCGATACGCCTGTTCCCGAAGAGGAAAAATAAGGCCGGAATTTTTTTACAGCGCCTTTTGGCGCATAGAAATGCGGATTTTACCATATTTATGAATTATAACTGCGACGCATGTCCCGTGCCTCCAATTTTGGGATTCCTGCCGTTTTTTGACGGGTTATGAGCTATTCGGCGGGGGATGGAGAGGCGGGTTCTGTCTTTGTCGCTTGTTAAATGACAGAGGGCGATGCCCTCGCTGAAAATATGGGAGAATCTTTCATGAAAAAGACGATACGTATTTTATGCTTTTTGTTTGCGGTGCTGCTGCTTGTGCCGAATATGATTCATGCGGAAAGCGCGGCGCCGTCCGTTTCGGCGTCCTCGGCGGTGCTCATTGAGGCGGAAAGCGGCAAAATCATTTATGGTAAAAATGAAAATCAGCGCCGCGGTATGGCGAGCACAACGAAGATCATGACGGCGATCGTAGCGCTGGAAAACGCGAGTCTCGATAAGCTTGTGACGGTGGCGCCGGCGGCTGCCGGCGTGGAAGGCTCTTCGGTCTATCTGTATGCCGGCGAGGAAATCGCGATGGAAACGCTTCTGTATGCGCTGATGCTGCAAAGCGCGAACGACGCGGCTGCGGCGATTGCCTACGATGTGGCCGGCGGCATCGAGTCCTTTGCCGCGATGATGAACGAAAAGGCGGCGGAGCTTGGCCTTGCGGATACGCATTTTATGAATCCGCACGGACTTGACGACGAGAATCATTATACGACCGCGTATGAGCTCGCGAAAATCGCCGCTTATGCGCTGGAAAACGAGACGTTTGCCGAAATCGTTTCGACCGAAAAAAAGCTGATTCCGCTTCACAATTCCAGCGCGTCGAGACTGCTTGTCAATCATAACAGGCTGTTGCGTCAATATGACGATATCATCGGCGTGAAGACCGGATTTACCAAAAAATGCGGCAGAACGCTGGTTTCCGCGGCGGAGAGAGACGGTGTGAGGCTGATCTGTGTCACGCTCAACGACGGCGACGACTGGAAGGATCACCGCGCTCTGCTCGACTACGGTTTTTCCCTTTATGAAAGGGAGGAGCTTGCCGTAGCTCACGCGCTTTCCTATGATGTCCATGTCTGCGGTGGGGAAACGGATACCGTTCGTGTTTCCAATGCCGAAGCCTGCTATGCCGTGCTTGCCAAAGCGCATGGGAAAATCACCATGACGGTGGAGCTTCCTCGTTTTCTTTATGCCGGCGTAGAAGAAGGAGACGCAGTCGGTACCGTGCGCTTTTTTGAGAATGGCGTGGAGCTTGCATCCGTAAAGCTGTATGCGGAAAGCGGCGTGCCGGCTCAGAAAAAAGAGAAAACATTTTGGCAGAAGCTGTTCCCGTTTCTTGATTGACGGGGGAAAAGTAAGGAGCGTTCAAATGGGAGAGGTGCGTCTTCAAAAATATCTTTCCGAGCAGGGCATCTTATCGAGACGCGCGGCGGAGGAAGAGATCAAGAGAGGGAGGGTCCGCGTCAACGGCGCGCCGGCCATGCTGGGTATGAAAATCGATCCGGCGGCGGATACTGTGGAATATAAAGGGCAGGTCGTCGCATCCTCTGTGAGGCGGGTATATCTTATGCTCAATAAGCCGCGCGGGTATGTGACGACGATGAATGACGAGATGGGACGTCCCTCAGTGGCGGAGCTTGTGGAGGATGTCGGAACGCGGGTTTTTCCGGTCGGCAGACTCGATCTCGAATCGGAAGGTCTCCTGCTTTTTACCAACGATGGGGCGCTTGCCAACCGCCTTACGCATCCGAAATATCACAAGCCGAAAGTTTACCATGTCAGAATACGCGGTGCGGTATCGCCGGAAAAAATCATGGCGCTCGGCCGTCCGATGGCGATCGACGGCTATCTGACAAAGCCGGCGGAAATTTCCGTTGTGACGCGCAAGCAGGATTACACCGTGCTTGCGATACGGCTTTTTGAGGGGCGCAACCGTCAGATTCGGAAAATGTGCGAAGCCTTGGAGCTCAAGATCATGACTTTGAAGCGCGTTGCCATCGGAGAGCTGCGGCTTGGCAACCTCGCACCGGGAGAATGGCGGTATCTGACGCGGGCACAAGTGGATTCGCTGAAAAAATAAAATGTTTGGATGAAGCCGTCCTGCGGCGGCTAAAAGGAGCTTATATGCTGGAGATTAAACCGATTGCGGACAAGACCGCACAGAAAGCGCTGTGCGAGCTGTGCGGAACGGCATATAACGCCTCGGCGCTCGCTTATTCCGCGCATGACGGAGGCGTGCCGGTCGGAATTTGTCAGTTTCGGATTATTGAGGATGCGGGGCATCTGTATGATTTATGCAACACTGTGGGTACCGACGACATGGAAGCGCTCATTATCATGGGACGAGCTACGCTCAACTTCATCGATCTCTGCGGCGTGCATAAGGCTTATTTCGAGGGTGAGAAAACCGAAGCGGCGAAAGCGGTCGGCTTCAAGGAGAAGGATGGCAGACTTGTGCTCGAGCTTTCCGGTATGTTCGACCATCCGTGCAGTAAGCACACGGATAAGAAATGATTTTACAATTCGCTCATAAATAATAGTTTACAAAAGCCGTATATTTTGTTATAATATACATGAGAAAGCTTACAAGGGTTTTTGGGTGTGATATAAGTAAAAAACGGAGGCATTTCCGATGTGACAGCAGAACGTGAAAACAGACTGTGAATTAAGTGATAAATCGGAGGACATAAATTGATTATTCAACTGGAAGAAGCGAAAAGAACGCTTCAGGGAATGAAGGGCGACCTCGAGGATCTCGGTTCGGCGCTGAAAATCGACAGACTTCGCGACGAAGCGGAGGAGCTTGAACAAAAAACGCTTGTGCCGAATTTTTGGGATGACACGGAGAATTCCGGAAAGATCCTGCGGGAGCTCAAGCGCATCAAGAGCACGCTTGAGGAATATGCGGAGCTGAAAAGGTCGCTTGAGGATGCTTTGACGCTTGCCGATATGGGCATCGAGGAGAATGATGAAAGCGTGACCGACGAGGTCGTCGCGGAGGTAGAGAAGATCCGCGCCGGAGAAGAGCGCATGCGGCTGGAAACGCTGCTGTCCGGCGAATATGACGCATGCAATGCGATCGTTTCGCTGCATCCGGGCGCCGGCGGCACGGAAGCGCAGGACTGGGCTTCCATGCTTTACCGCATGTATACGCGCTGGGCGGAAAAGCACGGCTTTGCCGTCAAGCTCCTCGATTGGCTCGACGGCGACGAGGCGGGACTCAAAAGTGCTACCATGCTGGTAGAGGGCACAAATGCCTATGGATACCTCAAAAGCGAGCACGGCGTGCACCGGCTGGTGCGCATTTCGCCGTTCGACGCATCCGGGCGCCGTCATACGTCGTTTGCCTCGGTGGAGGTGACGCCGGAGCTTGACGACAGCATGGACATCGAAATCCGTGACGAGGATCTCGAGATCACCGCTCACCGTTCCAGCGGTGCGGGCGGCCAGCATATCAATAAAACGGATTCTGCGATCCGGATCGTGCATAAGCCGACGGGGATCGTGGTCGGCTGTCAGACGGAGCGCAGCCAGCTCCAGAACAAGGAAACGGCGATGCGCATGCTGAAAAGCAAGCTCGCGGAGATCAAGGCGCGCGAAAATCTCGACAGGATCGAGGATATCCGCGGGGAGAAATCCAACATCGAATGGGGCTCTCAGATCCGCTCTTATGTGTTTATGCCGTATACACTGGCCAAGGACAGCCGTACCGGCTACGAGGACGGCAATATCTCCGCCGTGATGGACGGGGAGATCGATGGGTTTATCAATGCTTTTCTGAAAAGCAAAGCATAAAATAAAAGCAAAATCAAAAAATAAATCATGAAAGGGGATTTTATCATGTTCAAGAAAACAAAACTTTATGTAGGCGTATCGCTTCTCGTTCAGGCGGTTACTTCCA
>URZF01000133.1 GCA_900552255.1 uncultured Eubacteriales bacterium
AACAAAAAAAAAGATCCGCCACCTCATAAATCACTTACTTTCTCTATCAATAGACTAATTGCCATAGCTTCATTCTTCTGCATTTGGAGTTAAGCGGCATAATCTATAAAAAGATTGCTTACTTTTACAATACGGAATCCCCCCTATTTTTGTCAAGTGTTTTTTACTTTATAGGTTTTGTAATCCATTCTTCTCTTGTGACGGAAAGCTGACAGCTCTCAAACTGATTGCAGGTGCCGTCCGGATTCTTCCGAAAGCTGTCCGCCATCTCGATACTCTTAACTTTCATGCCGAGGCTCCTGAGCGGCGCCAGCTTTTCTTCATCATGCAAAGCCCAAAAAGCCAAGATTTCGGAAGCGCCGAGCTCCAAAAAGCCGTAATTATACAGAGCCTTCAGGGCCTCATATTCATAGCCCTGATTCAGATACGCATCATTGATTACATGCCCGATATCCAGCCGCCCATTCTCGTCAACATTGTTGAAATTGATAAAGCAAACCACCTTGGAAAGATCTTTCGCCTCCGCCGCCCAAACCGTATGCTCCTTCGAAAAATATTCACAGGCACGCTTCACGCCTTCTTCGTCCGTCGGCCATGCCCAATCGCAGTCTGCAAATGCCGAACGCTCCTTCGATATGGCAATCTCCAAAAGATCGTGCCAGTCCTTTGGCGAAAACTTTCGTATTACCAGACGCTCAGTCTCCATAAAGACAATCGGCTTCAT
Organism: uncultured Eubacteriales bacterium; assembly: GCA_900552255.1. Taxonomy (GTDB): domain Bacteria; phylum Bacillota; class Clostridia; order Oscillospirales; family CAG-272; genus QALR01. The sequence goes on from URZF01000133.1 coordinate 725, forward strand.
TCCCATTTTGAATTTTCCTCCATACACCTGAATTTGAATCGACACACGGAAATATTCCTCATATTTGCCTGTTTTGCGCGTAACCGAAGGCGACACTCCGTGAAACAACGTATAGGCGCGGGTAAACGCCTCCGGCGAATTATATCCGAAACGAAGCGCCAAATCGATGACCTTACAATTTGTTTGCATCAATTCATATGCGGCAAGTGTCATCCGTCTGTTACGGATGTACTCGGAAACCGGAATTCCGCAAATCATGGAAAACATCTGCTGAAATTTCACAAGCGAACAGCAGCAGATCCGGCAAAGCTCCCGATCATCGATTTCAGACGCAAGGGCATCCTCGATATAAGAAATCGCCCGATTCAAGCGTTTTATCTCATCCAATGTTCATCACTCCCTTTACAGAAGCATTGTAGCACGATTCGGAGAAAAATACCTTGCAGTTTACAACAAAAACGGCAAGGTATCAAAATATTTTTACGAAAAGCGCCTCACACGATACAACAATACTATTTTTTAATAGATATTATGTCAGATATGATAAAAGCAGTCTCGCTAAGACTGCTTTTATCCCTGTCATTCCTGTTCCTTTAAGGTCGATAAAGCGGCCAAACGCTCATAGGCGTCTTTTGCCAGTGCAGAGCCGTCCTCTTCCCCAATGTGAGGATAAAGATAATTTAAGCGATCGACCATATCGTCATCCATGATATCGTAAAGCTCGCCCTTGAGGCTCAGCTGATACAAATAGCCGAGGAGACGGCCGAAATCCGGATTATCCGAATACGAGGAATAGGAATATAATTGATACGTGGTATATAAGTGCCGCAGATTTTCTTCTTTTTGGCGCACGCACGTCTCCGCATCCATTCCTTCCCAAAAAAATATCTACATTTGATTTTAGAAATTTTTTGTCCTCATTGACGTTTATGAAAATCACCGTGACCGCCACAAGCGCGGCCGCCAATATAACCGTCAGTGCAGTATGAAAATAATGTTTTTTCATATAATTTCCTTTCTTCAACCGGAATCAGCCCACACGGAAGCCAAAGAAAACAATAGACATATGATTTTGATGGCCATCATGCTTTTTATTGACAACAAAAGCCTTATATGATACATTTTATATGTTCTATTATAATATGTTTTCAGGGATATGTCAAGCCGTTCTTCACAGAAAGACCGGTTTTTCCCTCATCATCGCCGCCCCGTCGCGCGGCGCGGCGCATAACAGCTCCCATATGCCGTCCGCGCGCGCCGAAAGCTCGAAGGCGCGGCGCACATGCTCGCCGTACTGCCGATAATCCGCCGGCTTCGTGACAATCGGAAGCCGCGCCGAGCGGCGGATGGAAGCGAGGATTTCCCGCCCCGTCTCATTCGCCGCAAGAACCGTCGTATAGCAGACGCCCGCGAGATCCTCCGCTCCGACGCCAAGAAGCGCATGCAGAAGCCCCCGCCGGATGCGGGAACAGGAGTACCTCTTCGTTTCCGTCATGGACAGCAGCTCCTCCCCATTACGGGCATGGAGCGCCGCCGCGTGAAGCCTTGACGCAAGCTCCGCCGTCATATCGGGAACGCCTCTTAAGATGTCCGCTCTGCCGGACCTGACAAGTCCCGCAAAAATCGGAAACAGCTTTTCCCCGTCGGCAATCCTGCCGCTCGCGGCCGCCGACCGAAGCATTTCACACATAAATGACGGAACCGACTGTGAAACCGCGTCGAAATCGCCGTCAACCAGCATTTTTCTGACGGTGGAGGCGGAGGGAATCCCTTCTCCGCTTCCGTCATAGGCCTCTCCGATACGCCGAATGGCGACGGGACGCACGGAGGACGCAATTTGATTCAGCCGCGAAAGATAGGATATCGCCAAAATATCGTTGGAACCACCGAAAAGCTCGACGCCGTAAAGCTTTTTATACACATCGGAAACGACTCTTCTGTATGAGACGCCGTGTCCCTCGGAAAGACGCTCCCTCACGGCGTCGGTGAAAACGGACGAAGCGAGCCGTTCCGCAGCCGTCCGCAAAGAATCGATGTCCCCCGCTTCGCTCCCGAAGCAAAGCGCATCTACACACCCAAGCGCCGAGACGATGTCCGCGCCCGCCGCGGCAAAGCGTTCGGCGCAGGAGGCGGAATACGGGAACGGAAGCTCCAGCACAAGGTCGGCGCCTCCCGACAGGGCCGCGCGGGCACGCTCATATTTGGAGATCACCGCCGGTTCCCCGCGCTGCGTGAAGCTGCCGCTCATGACTGCGACCACAGCCCCGCGTTTTTTCATTTCGGAAATCAAATAGGCATGTCCGAAGTGGAACGGATTGTATTCGCAGATCACCGCGCAAATTTTCATGACAGCTCCTTTTCCGGCGCTCAAACCCGATAAAACGCCGGATTTCTGTATTTTTGTTTCGAGATCGGGAAAATAACTATTGCAATCGGAAAGATAATCTTGTATAATATATAGTATAGTGTAAAATTTTGATAAAATCAATATATAAACGGATGATCATTCAAATCATGTATGTATTGGTAGTCAATGCGGGCAGCTCCTCGCTCAAATATCAGCTCATGGACACCGCAACGAACAAGGTGCTCGCAAAAGGAATCTGCGAGAGAATCGGCATCGACGGGCTCATCGAGCATAAAAAAGAGGACGGAAGCAAAACCGTGCGCAATTTCCCGATGCCCAACCATTCCGTCGCCATGAAGATCGTCGTCGATACGCTGACGGATCCCGAAATCGGATGTCTTACGGACATGAGCCAAATCGAGGCGGTCGGACACCGCGTCGTCCACGGCGGTCCCTACTTCTTTGAGAGCTGTCTTATCACACCCGACGTTCTCGAGAAGCTCGAGCTCTGCCGCGATTTCGCGCCGCTGCACACGGGGCCGCATCTCATGGGTATCCGCGGCTGCACCGAGGTCATGCCGAACGTCCCGCAGGCGCTCGTCTTCGACACCGCATTCCATCAGACGATGCCGGATTACGCCTATATGTACCCGATTCCGTATGAGACCTATGAAAAATATCACATCCGCCGCTACGGTGCGCACGGCACCTCTCACCGCTTCGTCTCCATCGAGATGGCCAAGCTCTTGAACAAGCCGGTCGAGGAAACGAAGATCGTCACCTGTCATATCGGAAACGGCTCCTCCATCACAGCCGTCAAGGGCGGAAAATGTATCGACACCTCGATGGGCTTTACCCCGCTCGACGGCGTTGAAATGGGTACGCGCTGCGGCTCCATCGATCCTGCCATTGTCACCTACATCATGAAAAAAGAGGGCTTCACGCCCGACGAAATGAGCAATTTCATGAATAAAAAATGCGGCTTCCTCGGTGTATCCGGCGTATCCTCCGACAGCCGCGACATCGAGGAGGGCATCAAAAACGGCGACAAGCGCTGCCTGCTCGCCGCTTCGATTCTCGCTTATCAGATCAAAAAATATATCGGCTCTTATGCCGCCGCCATGGACGGACTTGACGCTGTCGTCTTTACTGCCGGCATGGGCGAAAACAATCCCGAGCTGCGCGACCGTGTCTGCCGCGACATGAGCTTTTTCGGCATCGAAATCGATCGCGAGCTCAACGCCAAGACATGGCGTCAGCCGAATATCGTCGAGCTTTCCACGCCGGCCTCCAAGGTAAAGGTATACGTCATCCCGACCAATGAGGAGCTCATGATCGCAAAAGATACCGAAGAGCTTGTGAAGAAAGCAAAATAAAGTCCGCACACCGCGCACGTTTTCCGTGCGCGGTTTTTTCATCTTCATTAAGAGCT
>URZF01000134.1 GCA_900552255.1 uncultured Eubacteriales bacterium
CCCGTTAAGGGAATAGATGATCGTGAATGGTGGAGAAATAAAGAAAAGCATCCGAAGCATAAAAGCTTTGGATGCTTTAAAAGGATTTTATTTTCCCAGCTCTCGGAACGTGTAATACTCATGGTTTGCGAATGTCTCGGCGTAAGTTCCCTTGCGCGCGATGATGGTCAGGTACCGCAGCTGATACGAAGAGGTGGAATTTCCCGAGGAGTCCGTGGAAGAGACGAGCTTGGCAAACGCTTCTTTTGAGATATATTCGACGCTGGAGGGAATGGTCACGGTCGAGATTTCGGTCGTGACCGATGCAAACCGGTAGTCCGGGATCCGTTTTACCGTTTCCGGTATGGTGATGTTCGCGGAATCGCCGGTATAGGCGGCGAGCACGCCGTCTCCGACGACGACAAATTCATCGTCTATATTTCTGAGCCAGCGTGTGCCGGAGAAGGTATCGGTGCCAACATAGACGACGCTTTTCGGAATGTCGATCTGGATCAGCCTGCTGCATCCGGAGAATGCGCTGTCGCCGATCGTTTTAAGCGACGTGGGGAGGGAGAGCGTGATGAGCTTTGAACAGGAGGCGAAAGCACCGGAGTCGATATGCTCTATGGAGTCCGGAAGCGTCACGCTTTGCAGGGAAACGCAGCTGGCGAAGGCGGAAGCGCCTATCATTTTGATGCTGTCCGGAATCACGACCTCCGTGATCGCATCACAGCCGTAATAGGTGCCGGCTCCGATTTCGGTATCCTCGGTGCCGATGATCACGTTCTCGAGCTCACGGCAGCCGGCGAACGCAGTGGCCGCCACATGCTTGACGGATTGAGAATCCCGCAGCACGCTTGTCAGGAGCACGCAGTCGGAAAAAGCGCCGGTCGATATGACCTCTAAGGTATCGGGCAGGTCGACATATGCGAGCTTTTTGCATCCGTCGAAGAAAGAAACGGGAAGCACCTTGATCGGAGCTTCGATCGTCACCTTTGTCACGGAGGAGGAATAAAACACGCCCATACCGAGCTTTTCCACGGTCGCCGGAATGGTCATTTCCGCGAGCGCGCCGCATTTTGCGAACGCGTAATCGCCGATGGACTTCACGCTTTCGGGAATCGTGAAATCGGGGAGCATATCGCAGCTCAAAAACGCATAATTGCCGATTTTGGTGATAGAGTCAGAAAAAGTCAGATCTGTCAGAAGCGAGCAGCCGCTGAAAAGATAAGCGGGGATCTCACCTGCCGAGCGGATATCCGCTTTGGAAAGCTTGGAGCAGGCTTGGAATGCGAATGCGCCGATCTCGGTCGCCATAGAAGCGTCGATTTCGGTAAGAGAAGCACAGTTCCGGAAAGCGTAGGATTTGATGGTTTTCACGCCTGCGGGAAGCTGTATGGATTTCAGCGAGGTACAATAGTTGAAAGCAAACTGACCGATTTCGGTGATGCCGGAGGGGAGCTCGATGCTTTCAAGAGCGGCACAGGAATCGAATAGGCCGTCAGGAATTGTCGTCATAGAGGAGGGCAGCTTCACATTTTTCAGATTGATGCAGCCCCGGAAAATAAACGTACCGATGTCCGTCAGGCTTTCCGGGAGAAGAACCTCTTCCAGCTTTTCACAATTCAAAAACGCATAGCTTCCGAGGCTGACGAGGGAATCCGGCAGGGTTACGGTTTTCAGATTATAAGCGCTGTAAAAGGCGCTGCCTCCGATTTCGGTGACGCCCTGCGGAACGACGATGCTTTCAAGAGGAGCGCCGGCGAACGCGCCGCCGGAGATCGTTTTGACAGAGGAGGGAACCGTGAACGTGCTTCCGCTCCGTGCGGGCGGATAGAGCTCGAGGACTGTCCCATCTTTATTGTAAAGTATGCCGTCTATCGAGGAAAAAGCGGGATTCGACGCTGAAATATCGAATGCGCGAATGTTGAGACAGCCATAGAAAGCGCCGTATCCAATATCGGTCAGATTTTGGGGAAGCGTCACCGTGACGTTTTCCGAGGCTCCGGTGCCGCAGAAAGAAAACGCATAATCGCCGATGGATTCAAGCCCTGTCGCTTCGTCAAAGATGATGGCGGCCGCGGTGCAGTCGCGGAACGCCTCGTCTCCGATGGTTTTCAGCGAGGCCGGAAGCTGAAAACCGGAAAGCTTGGTGCAGCCGGTGAAAGCGCCCTGCCCGATCGTCTCTAACGTGGAATTCGGGCGCAGAGTGACGGTCGTGAGATTGGTGCAGCCGTAAAAGGCATCCTTGCCGATGGTCTTTACCGAAGCGTAAAGCTCGACGGAGACGAGATTTTCGTTGCCGGCGAACGCTCCCTCCGCGATTTCGGCGATCGCATATTTTCCGTCGATCCGGTTGATGATGATATTGGACTCTGTGCCGGAATAGCTGAGGATCGTCGCCTTTTTGTTTTCATCGAGCGTATATTGGTAAAGTGAGTTGTTGCTGACATATACGGTGTCGTCGCTGTCCGCGCTGACCGTAAAGACGAGCACGGCTGCCATGACGGCCGCCGTCATGATCAAAGCGATTATCCATTTTAATTTTCTCATGAATCTACCTTTTTCCTCCTGATTTATCCTTATTTCAGCCGAATTTGCGTCATGTCTGAAAATGACGGGATACGAGACGGATTTTTGGAAAATTCCCGCATTGATACATACGGAAATCCTTTTCATGTTGTATTTCACAGTATACCATATCATGCGGGATTTTGCAATATCCAGCATGGAATAACTTTCCGTCCGAATTGTAACTATTTTTTGACCTTTGTGAAAAAGGTTTTGAGCCCGCTTGCCGCCAGCATGACGCCGAACGCCTTCTGAATGAGGGAGCTTCCGATTTTTTCGGCGAGCAGGGAGCCGAGCACGGAGCCTGCCGCGCCGAGCGCGCCGATGAGCAGCATGAGCGGGAAATTCAGATGACGCTTGCGGATATGGATGAAGAGGGAGGCGGCGGCTCCGGCGATGAAAAACGCAATGTTGATGCCTTGGGCTTTCAGCTGTTCCATATCCTTGACAAGGGTCAGATAGATCACAAGAAGTCCCCCGCCGCCGACGCCGGTTCCGGCGAGCGCCGAGGTGATAAGAGCGATGATAAAATCCAGCATAGATGTTCCTTTCCCCGTGGAGATTCGATTGAGATCGGGAGCTTTATCGGAAAATGAGCGTGATTCCGGCGTAAACGACAAGCGCCGCGAAGATTTTTTTCATCAGAGCGGCGTTGAGCCGGTCGAGTAAAAAGGCTCCGATGATCCCGCCGACGGCGGCGGGCAGAAGGTATGGCAGCGTGTCGCTCCAGCTGATGGCTCCTCCTCTTACATACATGCCGAGAGAGGCTGCCGACATGATGAGAACGCTGCCGACCGTCATGGCAAAGATATCTTTTGTATGATACTCGTCGGATCCGGCATATAATTTGGAAAGCAGATATACAATGATAATGCCGCCGCCGGTCCCGAAAAGGCCGTTCACAACGCCGGAGATAAGACCGGTTATCACGACGGCGAAGAGGATTCCCGCGTATTTTTTATAATTGTTTTTCATAAAATTTTACCGTGAAGCTTAAATATGGATGAAAATATTGTTTTTTCAAATTTTTTATGCTATAATTATCATATTATTATTTTGTACCGGCCGTCGGTTCTTATACCCTCCTCGGGCAAAAGCGTTATGCCGCGCGGCGGTTCGGCGCGCGGCGAATCCATGATAATTTGGCGGAATAGGAGGGCATTTTGACCTTACTGGAAGCGATCGTCTGCGGAATCATACAGGGACTTACGGAGTTTCTTCCGGTTTCAAGCTCAGGGCATTTGGCGATTGCGCATTCGCTTTTCGGCATGGAGACGTCCGAGTCATATCTGACGTTCGATATTCTCCTGCATCTCGCGACGCTCATCGTCGTTTTCGTCGTCTATCATAAGGAAATTTTTTCGCTGATTCCCGCGTTTTTCACGATGCTCGGAAAGGTTTTCCGCGGAAAATTCTCCCTTGCGGCCTATACAAGGTCGGAACGGTGCGTCATTCTGCTCATCATCGCGACGCTTCCGCTTGCCGCCGCGGTTTTCATTGAAGATAAGGTCGCGGCTGTGGCGGGATACACGCGCGCGGTCGGCATCATCCTCGTTTTCAACGGGATCCTGCTTTGGATTTCAGACCGCTTCGCGAGAAAAGGGCGCCGCGAGGAGCTTACTCCCGCGGGCGCGCTCGGCGTCGGACTTTTTCAGCTGGCCGCGATTTTTCCGGGACTGTCGCGCTCCGGCTCGACGATATCGGGCGGGATGCTTTTCGGGCTTGACAGAGAAGAAGCGGTGAAGTTTTCGTTTATCCTGTCGGTGCCGGCCATATTAGGAGCCAATATCTTCAATATCCCGGAGGCGCTGTCGTCGGAAATTTCAAAAAACGAGCTGTGGTGCTATATCGCCGGGATGGTATGCGCGATGATCTGCGGACTTATC
>URZF01000135.1 GCA_900552255.1 uncultured Eubacteriales bacterium
TTCGTAGTTGGTACGAATCAGGTTGATGCCTTCTATCTTGTGCATGCAGGCTTCTATCTTCCTGGCGGCAGCCTTCAGTCTTGACACCCGGACTTGGGGTCACCCGTGCGGTTGCGCTCATCCCGATCCGATGTTTTTCGATATGCCTCTTGACAAACAGGGGAAACTGTATTATTCTAATGGTTGCGCATGCAACGGTTGCCTGCGCAACCATTAGAATATTTTGTTCGCCGCGTCAATTTTGATCGGGGAGCGGACATAAGGAAAGGAGCCGTCTATGCCGACGATCATGCGTCAGATCAATCTGATCAGCCGCTGCGAGGGGCTTTACCGCACGGACAGACTCCGGGGCGCGGAGCTCGGAGCCTGCCACCATAGCTATGTTCTTGTCATTTGCCGAAATCCCGGGATTTCTCAGGAGGAGCTTGCAAGGCACATCTGCATCAATAAAAGCGGCGTCACCCGTCACCTTGCTTATTTGGAGGAGCATGGGTATGTCAGCCGTATTCACAGCGAAGCGGACAAACGGGTCACGCTGGTATATCCGACGGATAAAATGCGGCAGGTGCTTCCTGATGTAAAGCGTATTGTGGAGGAGTGGAACGAATATCTGACGGCGGGACTGACGGAGGCGGAGCTTGCGCAGTTTCGTGCGCTTTTGGAGCGGCTCGCATTGCGCGCTAAAAAATATTCGGACGACAGGGAAGAAGCGAAAGAATGAAAACGATGCTGAGATATTTGAAGCCCTATTACGGCAGGATGTCGCTGGGACTTTTCATCAAGTCAGCCGGAACGCTGGTCGAGCTTGCCCTTCCTTATATATTAAGTCATATTTTGAAAAATGTCGTCGGCTTGCAGGAAATACGCGCCATCGTATTTTGGGGCGGGGTCATGATCTTCTGCGCGGCCTTTGCCTGTGTCTGCAACATCGGCGCGAATCGGATGGCGGCACGCGTGGCGCGGAATTTTTCGGAGCACGTCCGGCATGATCTTTTTGAGAGAACGCTGCACCTGTCGGCGGCACAGACGGACGCCTTTACGATCCCGTCGCTGGAATCGCGCATCACGACGGACACTTACAATGTACATAGCTTTGTCAGCATGATGCAGCGCATGGGCGTGCGTGCGCCGATCCTGCTTGTCGGCGGGATCGCTATCACGCTTTTCATGGACAGCTATCTCGCTATGGCCATGATCGCCGTTTTGCCGTTGATTTTTGTTACGGTGTATTTCATTTCCAAGAAAGGCGTGCCGCTCTATACCAAGGTGCAGAAATCCGTGGATAAGATGATCCGCGTCGTGCGGGAGGACACGCAGGGCATCCGCGTGATCAAGGCGCTTTCCAAAACCGAATACGAGCACCGCCGCTACGATACGGTCAACAGGGCGCTCGTGGAGGATGAAAAGCGCGCCGGAATCACGATGAGCGCGGTGAATCCGGTCATGACGCTGTTTATGAATATCGGCATTGTCGCCGTCGTCGCGCTCAGCGCCTCCCGCGTCGCAGGACACAAATCCGATCCGGAGACCGTTATCGCGTTCATGCAGTATTTCACGCTGATTTCCATGGCGATGATGTCGGTGACGAGGATTTTCGTCATGTACACCAAAAGCGCCGCTTCCGCGAAGCGGATCGGAGAGGTGCTCGACATGCCGGAGGATTTGACGGTCAAAAGCGAGGACGAATATCCTTGTAAGAGCGACGACGGATATATTGTATTCGAGCATGTGAGCTTTTCCTATAAGGGCGCTCATGACGACCTTGCGGACGTCAGCTTTTCGGTGCCGCGCGGCGGCTCTCTCGGTATTATCGGCGCCACCGGAAGCGGAAAATCGACGCTTGTGAAGCTTCTTCTGCGTTTTTACGATCCCGGAGCGGGCAGCATCCGCATCGGCGGACGGGATATCCGGACGATTCCGCGCGCGCAGCTTTATCCGATGTTCGGCACGGCGATGCAGAACGATTTTCTCTATGCCGATACGATCGAGGAAAATATCAGATTCGGCAGAGAGCTTTCGCATGAACAGGTGGTGCGGGCGGCGGTGACGGCGCAGGCGGACGATTTTATCTCTGCCTTTCCGGAGGGCTACGCGCACATGCTCTCTCAAAAGGGGACCAATGTTTCTGGCGGGCAAAAGCAGAGAATTCTGATTGCCCGCGCCCTTGCGGCAGGGCCGGAAATCCTTGTGCTTGACGACAGCTCCTCCGCGCTGGACTATAAAACGGACGCGAATCTTCGCCGGGCGCTGCGGGAGGATATGAAAGATACAACGGTCGTCACCGTTGCCCAGCGGGTCAGCTCCATCAAGGACTGCGACGTCATCATCGTTCTTGACGAGGGCAGGATCATCGGGATCGGCGACCATGATTTCCTCATGGAGACCTGTGCGGAATATAAGGAGATCAGCGAATCGCAGATGGGAGGTGCTTTTGTTGAATAAAGGAAATTTTGCGAAGGATCCCCGCGCGGAGTCGAATCCGAACAAGATGGGCTCCGAGAAAAAGCTCGACCGCAGGACGGCGAAGGGCGTGATGCTCCGTCTCGGCGGCTATATCATGAAGCACTGGCCGCTGTTCCTGCTTGCCGTCGCGCTGACGCTCGTTTCCAACCAGCTCTCGCTTCTCGGACCGAAATATTCCGGCGACGCCATCGACGCCATCTCCGCCGAGGGCGGCGTGGATTTTCAGGCGGTGTGGGACAATGTCGTGAAAATGCTCCTATGCTATGTCGCCTCCGCCGTGCTTTCCTATTTTCTTGCGGTGTTGATGATCCGTTTGAGCCAAAAGATCGTATATACTATGCGGCGGCAGCTCTTTGAGAAGCTGACGACGCTCCCCGTCGGATATTTCGACACGCATGCCACCGGCGACATCATCAGCAGGATTTCCTATGATATCGATACGGTCAACAGCTCCTTGTCACAGGATCTTGTGCAGGTCATGACGAGCATTTACACGGTAATTGGCTCACTTGTTTTCATGTGGCAGATTTCAAAGCCGCTGATCGCGGTTTTTGCCGTAACGGTGCCGGTTTCGATTTTATTTACCCGCTACCGCTCGAAGCGGGTCCGTCCGCTGTTTCACAAGCGTTCGAGAAAGCTCGGCGAGCTCAACGGCTATGCGGAGGAGATGCTTTCCGGCTGCGGGACCATCCGTGCATATAATAGGGAAGAGGAGATCGGCGCGCGCTTCGACCGCCGCAATGCCGATGCGATGGACGCCTATTACGACGCGGAATACTGCGGAGCGCTTCTCGGTCCGTCGGTCAACTTTATCAACAATTTGTCCATTTCCTTGGTCATGATCTTCGGCGGTATCCTTTATATGTATTCGCAGAACGGCACGGCGGCGGAGGGCACCCTCTTTTTCATCACGCTCGGAGGGGTGGCGCAGTTTGTTCAGTATTCGAGAAAGTTTGCCGGACCGATCAACGAATTTGCCAATATTCTGAATGAATTTCAGTCCGCCTTTGCGGCGGCAGACCGCGTGTTCCGCATCATCGACGAGGAGCCGGAGCGCGCGGACGCCGAGGGCGCGGTGCCGCTTTCCGAGGCTTCGGGACGGGTCGCGCTCGAGCATGTCACTTTCGGCTATACGCCGGAAAAAACGATTCTGAACGACATTTCCGTGCTCGCGGAGCCGGGGCGCACCATCGCCATCGTCGGTCCCACGGGAGCGGGCAAGACGACGATCATCAATCTTCTTATGCGCTTCTATGATGCAACTTCCGGCAGTATTTATGTGGACGGATGCGAGATCGGGGAAATCAAACGCGATTCCCTGCGTCGCGCGTATACCATGGTATTGCAGGATACGTGGCTTTTCCACGGGACGATTCTGGAAAATATCGTATACGGAAAAGAGAACGCTACCATGGAAGAGGTGCGTGCGGCGGCGCGGGCTGCGAGAATCGATTCCTACATCGAGCATCTGCCGGACGGCTATGATACGGTTCTGTCGGACGACGGAATCAACATTTCCAAGGGACAGAAGCAGCTGATCACGATCGCCCGCGCGATGCTTTCGGAATCGACGATGCTGATTTTGGACGAGGCGACCTCCAATGTGGATTCGCGGACGGAAATCAAGATCCAGGAGGCGATGTCCGAGCTGATGCGGGGACGCACCTGCTTTGTCATCGCGCACCGGCTTTCCACGATTCAGAACGCCGACCTGATTTTGGTTCTGCAAAACGGGCGTATCACCGAGAGCGGGAGCCATGAGCAGCTGATGCAGGCGGGCGGCTTTTACAGTACGCTGTACCGTTCTCAGTTTTCGTGATTCCGCGGTCCTTTTGGGCGGTACATGCTCCTTGTATTTGAATACATGCTGACCGGCGTAAATTTTAAGGGGGATTGGAATCAATCCCCTTTTTATTTTTGTATATTGTTCTTTGCTAAAAATGTATAATATT
>URZF01000136.1 GCA_900552255.1 uncultured Eubacteriales bacterium
GACTTGCCACATAATCATTCAAACACATACGGAATTCCGAGAGCTTTTCCCGTTCGATAGAAAGCCCGGCGGCAAGCTCATGTCCTCCGTATTTTACGAGCAAATGTCCACAGGATGCGAGGGCTTCCACCATATTAAGGCCTTTCACGCTTCTTGCGGATCCTTTGCCAAGCCCGTGTTCGCCCTCTCCTGCGTCAAACGAAACCAGGATAGCCGGTTTTCCGAACTGCTCCGTGATCCGTGAAGCGACGATTCCGATAACGCCTTGATGCCAGCTGTCGCTGGAGAGAACAAGCACACTTTCCTTTTCGAGATCGTGTTCATTTTCTATTTGTGACATGGCTTCGGCCAAAATGGAAGCCTCCGTCTGCTGGCGTTCGCGGTTGGTCAGACAAAGCTCTTCGGCGATCGCCCTCGCTGCATGCGGAGAAGTGGCGAGAAAGAGCTGTACGGCGCGTGAGGCATTTCCAATCCGGCCCGCTGCATTGATTTTCGGCGCAACCGTATAACCGATCATCGACGCGGTAATTTTTTTGGAAGCGTCAAGCCCGACCGTACGAAACAGCTCACGCACGCCGATATTGCGGGTGGAAGACAGCATACCGAGCCCCATATAGACCATGATCCTATTCTCATCGCAAAGCGGCATCACATCGGCAATGGTACCGATGGTGACAAGATCGATATAGCGACGGCACATGTCCTTGATCGTAAAAAGATTATACTCGCCGTAGTTGACAAGCTCCAGCTCAAGGGCGCACAACACCTTGAAGATCACGCCGACGCCGGACAATTCCTTGAAAGGATATTCGCAGTCCGGTCTCTGAGGATTGACTACTGCCTCGCATACAGGCAGCTCCGGCCGGCACTGATGATGATCGGTGACGACAACGTCAAGCCCGATGGATTTGGCATATGCGATCTCATCGATCGCCGTAATGCCGGTATCCACCGTGATGACAAGCCCGGTTCCATGCTCCTTGATGGTGCGGAACGCCGCACTGCTGACACCATAGCCCTCGCCGTCTCTTGTCGGGATATAATAATCCACGTCTGCCCCATGCTCCCGAAGATACATAAAGAGAACGGAGACCGAGGTAACACCGTCTACATCGTAATCGCCGTATATGGTGATCCTCTCGTCTTCCTCGATTGCCCTGCGGATCCTCGCGGTCGCCAGTTTGATATCCTTTAACAGAAAGGGATCATAGAGAAAGGCATCTGATTTTTCCATGAAAGCGCGTGCGGATTCAACATCCGTATATCCCCGATTTATCAAAAGCTTGGCACATAACTCGTTTGTGCCGAGAGAATCCGCGAGCTTCTTTACACAGGACGGATCCTGCTCCGAGACAATCCAGCGTTTTCTGTCGAACATGATTCGGATTCCCTCCTATCCATCAAATTTTTTGATATTTTTCCATCACCGCGAGCGCGCAGTTGATGCCGTCCACCGCGGCGCTGGTGATCCCGCCGGCATAACCGGAGCCCTCCCCGCAGGGATACAGGTTGTCAAAGCCGAAAGCCGTCATCGCCTCTCCCCGCGGAATACGCAGCGGAGAGGAGGTTCGCGTTTCCACACCGGTCAAAACAGCGTGATCCGCGGCAAAGCCGTGAATCTTGCGGTCAAAGCTCGTCAGTCCGAATCTCAGCGAATCGGAAATAAAGCCGGGGAAAACGCGGTCAAGCGCGGTGATTTGGACGTTTCCGTTTCGATATGTCGGCAGGACGCGGGAAGGCTCTCTCCCATGTGTTCTGCCAAGGAAGTCGCCGACCGTCTCACAGGGGGCGGCATAGCTCTCTCCTCCTGCGCGATAGGCAAGCGCTTCCAGCGAACGCTGAAAGGCAACCGCAGCCTTTACCGTCCCTCCGCAATCGGAAGGATTCACCGATACGGCCACCGCACTGTTGGCGTTTTTGCCGTCCCTCAGAAAATTGCTCATCCCGTTGGTGACAACGCCGCCCGCTTCGCTGGCTGCCGCTACTACCTCACCACCGGGACACATGCAGAACGTATAAACTCCGCGCCCCTCGTTATGGCACGAAAGATTGTATTCACCGCGAGGAAGCCTCGGGTCTCCCGCAAGCTTTCCATAAAGCGCCTCGTCGATATCCGATTGAAGATGTTCGATCCGCACGCCGACCGAAAATGCCTTGGAAACCATTCCGATCCCGCTTTCAGAGAGCATATCGAACGTATCTCTCGCACTGTGACCAAGGGCAAGAATCAATGCGCCGCAGGCCAGTGCGCCTTTGTTTGTTTCAATGCCCGAAACACGATCTCCGGAAAAGCGGAGCGCTTCGAGCTTTGTATCGAACAGAACCTCTCCGCCATACGAGATGATTTTCCGTTCCATAGCGGATACAACCGTCTTTAAATAGTCTGTTCCGATATGCGGCTTTGATTGATATAAAATTTCCTCCGGCGCACCCAAGCGATGCATTTCCGAGAGAACAAAGCCGCACTTGGGATCATGAATCCTTGTAACAAGCTTGCCGTCGGAAAAAGTTCCGGCGCCGCCGGCGCCGAACTGAATATTGGATTCCGGGTCCAAAATGCCGAGACGAAAAAATCGTTCTACGTCCGCCGCTCTTTTCTCCACAGCGGAGCCGCGTTCGATCACAATGGGGCGGTAACCATTCTCGGCAAGAATCAGTGCGCAGAACATCCCGCACGGTCCGAATCCGACAACAATCGGTCTATCGGACAGAGGCTTGTCGCCGAAACGGATTTCCATCTTTTCATCTGCCGTCGGAACGATTCCGTTTGCGGCGAGCGTCTCATCGTCAGCGCCGTCCTCTATCTCCGCCGCAACCGAATAGACAAATTGGATATCCGTCTTTTTCCTCGCGTCGACCGAGCTTTTATGAATTTTCATTTTGCCGATTGCCGTTTTAGAAAAGAACTTCAAAAGACGCTGATTCGCGCAGGCGAACACCTCGTCCTTTGAAGCTTCTATCGGCAAGCGTATATTCTGAATGATATAGGTTCTCATGCGTTTTGCTTATCCTGCGCTTTCGGGGGATGAAACGGAAATGACGACTTCGATCGTATCCTGCGATTTTTCCATACAGGTAAGGTCTTTCGGGATCTCATAAACGATCGGCATTCTTATAGTCTTGCTGCCGACGATATCGGAAAGATCCACCGAGGACAAATTTGCATATACCTTGATGGAATCCTCCGTGATTCCACTCACCTTGCCGGCGCTTCCCTGCACCTTGAACGTAACATAGAGAATGTCATAATCAACAGTGAAGCCTTCCGCCTCGACCGCCTCAATATTTTTCAGTTCAACCTCGACATTTTTAAATTCATAGCTGGCCACATCGGTGGACACCACGTATATCCATATGAAAATAGCTCCGAGAATGGAAAGAATCCGGATAATGACATCGATTTTTTGATCCCGTTTAATGGTGTAATCATCGGTTTCATCCGTTCTCATATCGGGGGAGCTATCTTTTCTCGAAAAAATCGATCTCAAAAAATGCTTATCATTTTTCTCACTCATAATATGTGCCTATGTCCCGCAAAGACATGACTCCTTTCCGATATCAGTTGGCTTTTTGCTTGGTTTCTTCTCCGCCGAGCAAAGAAGTAAGCTCGTATTTTAAGGTGTTATAATCATAATTGCGGCGAAGCTCTCCGTTGATTGCCACCGAAATGGTTCCCGTTTCCTCGGAAACGACCACCACCACCGCGTCGCTGTTCTCGCTCATGCCGATCGCGGAGCGGTGTCTCGTTCCGAGGTCCTTGATGATATCGTCATTGGTGGACATCGGCAAAAAACAGCCTGCCGCACAGATCCTGTTGTTTCGGATAATCACCGCGCCATCGTGGAGCGGGGCCTTGTTGAAAAAAATATTTTTCAGCAGCGAAACGCAAATATCGGCATTGACGACCGTCCCCGTTTTGATGATGTCTCCGAGAGGCGTGTTCCGCTCGATGACGATCAGCGCTCCGGTATATTCTCTCGAAAGCTCACTCGCCGCCTGACAAATATTGGCGATTCCCTCTATCTTGGAATGCTCCTTATCTTTAGAGGCAACCGAATTTTTCAATGTTTTGAATGAACTCCCCCCGACCTTTTCCAACGCGGAACGCAGCTCCGGCTGAAAAACGATGATCAGAGCAATCAGCCCGACCTGCACGATGTTGGAAAGGATAAAGTCCATCGCCCGCATCCCGAGGATTTCGCTGAAAAGAAGAATAAACAGAACAAGGAAAACGCCGATCGCAAGCTTGCTCGCGCGTCGGTCTCGGATGAATTTGACGACATAATATATTAAAATCGAAACGAATAAAATATCGAGAAAATCAATCAGTCCGAATTGATCGACGAGATATTTCAGCGTTCCAAGAAAGTTTTCCAAGACAGTATCCTCCGTCCGAAGTTTTATAATTA
>URZF01000137.1 GCA_900552255.1 uncultured Eubacteriales bacterium
AGCTTCCGGTTTGTGAGGACATGATAGCACATATCATTCAGATAACGAACAGGGAAAAACCCTCATCGCGGCTTTTCCCTGTCATACTATAATATTTACTTCTCGATGGACTTCATCGTCGGGAACAGCAGCACGTCGCGGATGGCTGCGGAATCGGTCAGAAGCATGCACATACGGTCGATTCCGAATCCGATGCCTCCCGTCGGCGGCATGCCGATTTCAAGCGCATTGAGGAAATCCTCATCCGTGTGATTGGCCTCTTCGTTGCCCTGCGCGAACTGCTCTTCCTGCGCGGCAAAGCGGGCGCGCTGATCGATGGGATCGTTGAGTTCGGAGTATGCGTTCGCCATTTCCCATCCGTTCATAAAGAACTCAAAACGTTCCACATAATCGGGATTGTCGGGCTTCTTTTTCGTCAAAGGAGAGATTTCAACCGGATGATCCATCACAAAGGTAGGTTGAATCAAGTGCGCCTCCACAAATTCCTCGAAGAACAGATTCAGAATATCGCCCTTTTTATGACGCGCTTCGTAATGGATGCCTTTTTCATCCGCGATCGCGCGAGCCTCTTCGACCGTGTGTATCTCGTTGAAATCCACGCCCGAATATTTTTTGACGGCATCCAGCATCGTGATTCTTTCAAATGGCTTACCGAGGTCCATTTCCACTCCGCCGTATACAATTTTGGTGGTTCCGAGGACCTCCTGCGCCACATAACGGTACATATCCTCCGTCAGATCCATCATACCGTGGTAGTCGGTATAAGCCTGATACAGCTCCATCAGCGTAAATTCGGGATTGTGCCGGGTATCGAGTCCTTCGTTGCGGAACACGCGGCCGATCTCATAGACGCGTTCCAGTCCGCCGACAATCAAGCGTTTCAGATAAAGCTCCAAGGAAATGCGCAGTTTAAAATCCTCGTCCAACGCATTGAAATGGGTCTCAAACGGCCTCGCGGCAGCGCCGCCCGCATTGGAAACAAGCATCGGCGTTTCGACCTCCATAAAGCCCTTTGCATCGAGATAGCGGCGGATCGTACTGATGATCTTCGAGCGCTTGATAAAGGTATCCTTGGCCTCGGGATTCATAATGAGATCGACATAACGCTGACGATATCTTGCATCGATATTGGTCAGCCCATGGAATTTTTCAGGCAGCACCTGCAAGCTTTTGGAGAGCAAAACCAGTTCCGACGCATGCACGGAAATCTCACCGGTCTTTGTGCGGAACACTTCGCCTTTGACACCGACAAGATCGCCGACGTCAAATTTTTTGAATGCTGCATATGGCGCCTCTCCAACGCTGTCCCGGGCAACATAAACCTGCATTTTTCCCTGCAAATCCTGAACATGGCAGAAAGACGCCTTGCCCATGACACGTTTGGACATCATACGGCCGGCAATGCTGACCGGCTTTCCCTCCAGCGATTCAAAATCGCGGCGAATCTCCTCGCTGTGATGTGTCACATCGTATTTTGTCAAAGCAAACGGATCGTTTCCATCCGCCTGCAAGGCCGCGAGCTTATCCCTGCGTATCCGCAATATTTCGCTGAGCTTTTCGCCGGAAAGCTCCTCTGTTTCATTGTTGTTTGCTCTTGTTTCGTCCGTCATTCTATACTCCCATTCGATAATTGTTTTCAGCTGTCCTTTTTCTCAATTTTCATTACCTTGAATTTGGCGACGCCGTCCGGCACCTCGACGGAGATGATGTCTCCCACTTTCGTTCCGATCAGCGCTTTGCCGATCGGAGACTGATCCGAGATTTTATTTTCAAGCGGATCGACCTCTCTCGAGCTGACGATCTGATACTCCACTTCCTCATCGTAATCCATGTCGTATACCGTCACGGAAATCCCGACGTTCACCATGTCGGTCTGTATCTCATGATCGCTGATCACCTTGGCATGACTGATCGTCTCCTCGAGCTCGGAAATCTGCGCCTCTATCTTCGCCTGTTCATTTTTCGCCTCGTCATATTCGCTGTTCTCGGAAAGATCCCCGAAAGAGCGCGCAATGCCGACATTTTCAGCAGCTTCCTTTCGTTTGACATTTTTTAAATAGTCCAATTCTTCTTTCAGTTTCTGATAGCTGCTTTCCGTAACGACAATCTGCTTTGCCATGATAATTTGTCTCCTTAAATATAAATATTTTCTCAGGATAACGCTTTCAGTGCGCCAAGCGCCGCTGCAAGCTGAGTATCCTCCTCATGATCTATGAGAAATAGATTTTGATTTTGAAGCTCTTCGGGAAGCTCGACTTCAATATCGGGCGTGATCCCGATTCCGTCATAATTATCGGAAAACGGCGGATTATAGAAAAAGCTCGTGATAAAGACCACGCTGCCGTCCGTCAGATAAAAGCCCTCTTGACCGCAGCCCTTTCCATAGGTGAGCGTGCCGACGATCTCCGCTTTGTCGTAATCTCTGAGCGCCGAGGTAAAGAGCTCGGCGGCAGACGCGGTATTGCCGTTGACAAGCACGGTCATGGGAAGATCGATCTCCGAAGCGTTCGAGGTATAAACCTGTCTTTCCTCTCCGTCTGCGCCGATAATATGGGCAATCGGTCCCTCGGGCAGCAGGAAATCGAGGATTTCACAAATGGCTGCCAGCTCTCCGCCGGGATTGTCTCTCACATCAAAGACAAAGCCGTCCACGCCGTCGTCGATCAAGGCTTTTACAGCATTCTTGAATTGAGAAACGGTGATCTGCATAAATTCAATGATTCGGACATAGCCGTACTTTTTGCCGTTCTCCTCTATCACTTCGGAAATAACGGTTTCCGTCGTATAAGTTCCTCTTGTCACCTCAATGGTTTTCACAGACCCGTCGCGGAGAATCTCGATCGAAACCGTGGTCCCGACTTCTCCGCGCACGTAGTTGACCGCCTCCGTATATCCTACCTCGGACACCTTATGTCCATCGACCGCGGTAATGATGTCACCGATCATGATTCCGGCCTTCAGCGCCGGCGAATCGCTCATGACGTGCGTCACCTCGATATCGCCGGAGGCCGACTGCACGACATATACGCCGATTCCGACGGAATTTCCGGCAGACGACGAGGTCGATGCCGCCCATTCCTCTGCGGTATAATAAGAAGCATATTTATCCCCGGACGAAAGGATATACATACGGGTAAGCGCTTCGTCCAGCGTGTCGGAATCCACATCATACAGATATTCTTCATCATAAAGACCGGCCACCTGTATAAATTTTTTCAAATCTGAAAAAAGTCCGTATGCGTTGTTCAGATTTCGCTCATATTGCAGGCTGAGCGAAACAAATGTCGCCTGAAACGCCATAAGCGCAGTCAGCAGAATACAGATAATCAGCACGCCAAGCGATACTCTGACCGGCTTTCTCGCTTTTTTCACTTTTTTTATCTTTTTAGGTTCCGGCGCGGCAGGAGCATCCGCCGTTTCTTTGATCGGCGTGCATGCGTCGGAAGCGTCCTCAGCCGTTTTGCCAGTCTGTGCGGATCCGGGTTCCGCCGCCGGGACGTTATCGCCGGAGGCGTTCTCAGGCAATGCGCTGACATTCTCCCGCTCGCTTTCGTTTGACCGATTCGTGTTTTCCAAATTTTCCATTCAAGCCTCCATCTGTCCGGACTGGGATGATCCGGAATATAAAATTTTCAGATCAAACGGTGAAGATAAAATCTAAATTCTAACGGAAATATACATATTGAGCGGCTCCGCATTTCAGCAGGAGACGCTCAGAAGCCGTCCATCAATATCGATTGTTTTTGGATACCAAATAGCTTTTTACCATCAACGCAACCTTAAAGGTGATCGCATTGTCAAATTCGCGAAGATCAAGTCCCGTCAGCTTTTTGATCTTGTCGAGCCGATATACGAGCGTATTCCGATGCACGAACATCTTTCTCGAGGTTTCCGAAACATTGAGGTTGTTTTCAAAAAAGCATTGAATGGTGGAAAGCGTCTCACGGTCGAGCGCCTCTATGGAACCCTTTTTAAACACCTCGTTCAGAAACATCTCGCAAAGCGTTGTGGGGAGCTGATAGATCAGCCGGCCGATGCCGAGATTTTCATAGCTGACGATATTTTTATCCGTATCGAATACGCGGCCGACCTCAAGTGCGGCCTGCGCCTCCCTATAAGATCTTGCGATATCTTTGATATTATCCACCAAGCTCCCGATGCCGATGGAAACCTTGGTAAAGAACTCGGAAGCAAGCGTATCGGCGATCGTGACGGCCGTTTTCTCAATTTCGGCCATATCGGTCCCCGGCTTCATTTCTCTGACCAAAACGATATCCCGTTCTCCTGTGCTGATCACGTAATCCTGATTGGTATTCGGGAACATGTTTTGAATAACGTCATAAGGGGAACTTTCAGCGCCGGCGCCAAATTTCATGAGAAAGACAAC
>URZF01000138.1 GCA_900552255.1 uncultured Eubacteriales bacterium
TTTCTCTTGGTTCGGCCGAAGGGGCGGCGGGTTCGGCGAGGACGGCGCTTTCTTTGTGCATAAACTCGGTCGTCCCGTCGCTCGCCGTATTCGTCATATGCGCGAAAATTCTCATCAAAACAGGCTTCTGTGAGAAGCTGGCGCGAACGCCGGTCGCGCGGCTTTGCCCACTTCTCGGCATGTCCTGCGGCGGACTCGTGGCCTTTCTCGTCGGGCTTGTTTCCGGTTTCCCGATGGGCGCCGTCGCGCTTTCCGAGCTTGTCCTGCGCGGGGATATCACAAAAGAAGAGGCGGAATCGCTGATGCCGTTCTGTAACAACGCGGGGCCCGCGTTTGTCGTAGGAACCATCGGCGCGTCCTTTTTCGGCTCGGCAGGCTTGGGAGCGGCGCTCTTTGCCGCGCAGACGGCGGCGGCTATAACGGCGGTGCTTCTCACGGCGAAAAAAAGACGCGGGATGCTGTTTTCTGAAAAATCGGAGCATTTCCATGATGCGGCAAAGGAAAAGCTCTCTGCCGCGCGCGTCGTGTCCTCATCAGTTTCGGAGGGCGCGGCGGCGCTTCTTTCCGTATGCGGTTTCGTCGTATTCTTCTGCGTCCTGTCGGATTCTCTGCTGTCTCTGTTTTCCGCGCTGAAATGGAACATCGGCGGTCTCGGCGGCGCGCTTTTGCGCGGCGTTTTTGAAATCTCCGGCGGATTTGCGGCGCTCGGCAAAGTCCATGACGTATCCGCGCCCGTGATGCTTGCGCTCTCCGGCACGATGCTTGGATTCGGCGGGATTTCCGTCTATATGCAGGCGGCAGACAGGGCGGGCGCCGCGTCTCTGTCTATGACGCGGTATCTGTCCGGCAAGCTGCTCTGTGCTCTTTTTTGTGCCGCGTATGCCGCTGCTTTCGGCGCTCTGATGCGGAGCGCCACTGCGGCCGCCGCAGTCGGCGCTGCGGCGCTTGCCGTGCTTTTGTGTGCTGCCGTTATAGGATTTGTAAAAAATAAAGGATTTTTCAAAAAAAGGGTGGAAAAATAAAAAGGGATGCTGTATAATAATACTGTATTATTTTTTTAGAGGCGGTGGGAAAAAATGTTCGGCGGAAACAAGAAAGATTGTGAGATCGAAAAATTCTGCGCTTTCTGCGAATTCGGAACGCCGGTTCCCGGCCCCGACGGGGAGGACACCGATGTCGTCTGTCCCAAGAAGGGCGTGGTGAAGGCGACTTATGTCTGCCGCCGCTTCCGATATGACCCGCTCAAACGAAACCCGAAGGAAAAGCCGCCGCTTCCCGAATGGGAAATGGTGTCGCTTGACGACTGAATTTTAGCATGGAACAGAGAAAAAGCTTCGACAGAGCGATAAAAACGCTCGAATTTGATAAAATACGCGAGATGCTCGCCGCCGTCTGCCCGACCGAGGGCGCGAGAGAAATGGCGTCGGCGCTCCGTCCCTCGCGCGCCATTCTCACGGTGCGCCGCATGCTTGCGGAGACGGATGCCGCGCGCGCGATGCAGACGGTCAAGGGAATGCCGCCGTTTTACGGCATCACCGACATCACAGGAGCCGTCGACCGCGCGGATAAGAGCGCGGTCCTCACGATAAAAGAAATCCTCGCCGTCTCCCGAACGCTTGCCGCCGCGCGCGCCGTGCGCGATTACCGCAATTCCGACCATACGGAAGCCTCGGCGCTCGACGAATACTTTGAGCGGCTTTCCCCCAACAAATTTTTGGAGGAGAAGATCGCGCGCTGCTTTGTGAGCGAGGACACGGTAGCCGATACCGCGAGCGACAAGCTCTATGAAATCCGGCGCAGGATGCGCGCGGAGAACGGCAAAATCCGCGATACGCTGCAAAAATATATCACCGGCGGCGCATATTCCAAATATCTTCAAGAGCAGATCGTCACGATGCGCGACGGCCGCTATGTCATTCCGGTCAAGCAGGAATATCGGAACGAGATCAAGGGCCTCGTTCACGATACCTCCGCGTCCGGCGCGACGATTTTCATCGAGCCGCTCTCCGTCGTCGAATCGAACAACGAGCTGCGGCTTTTGGAGCGGCTGGAGGCGGATGAAATCGAACGGATTCTCTTTGAGCTTTCCGCCGACATCGCGGGCTGCGGCGCGCAGCTTACGGAGAATTACCGAAATCTTACCATGCTCGCTTTTATCTTCGGAAAAAGCCAGCTTTCCTTTAAAATGGACGGCATCGCGCCCGAAATCACGGAAGCGCGCGAAATCCGGCTGCGCCGGGCGCGCCATCCGCTGATTTCCGCCGATACGGTTGTTCCGATTACGGTGAACCTCGGCGGAAAATTCGATACGCTGATTATCACGGGTCCGAACACGGGCGGAAAAACCGTCACCCTCAAAACGCTCGGCCTTTTCTCTCTCATGACGCAGGCGGGACTGCATATTCCCGCGTCCGACGGCTCCGTGATGGGGATTTTCGACGATATTTTGGCGGATATCGGCGACGAACAGAGCATTGAGCAGTCGCTTTCCACGTTTTCCTCCCATATGGTCAATATCGTCGAGGTGTTAGGGCGCACCGACAGCCGCTCTCTCGTCCTTTTCGACGAGGTGGGAGCGGGCACGGATCCTGTGGAGGGGGCGGCGCTTGCCGTTTCCATTCTCGAATCCGTCAGGGAAAAGGGCGCTCTCTGCGCCGCGACGACGCACTATGCGGAGCTCAAATCCTATGCGCTCGATACCGAGGGCGTGTGCAACGCCTCCTGCGAATTTGACGTGGAAACCCTGCGTCCGACCTATCGGCTCATCATCGGGACGCCCGGCAAATCCAATGCGTTTGCGATTTCCCGCAAGCTCGGACTGCCGGATGCGGTCATCGCTCGGGCGGAGAGCTATGTTTCCGGAGAAAACCGACGCTTTGAGGCCGTGATCGAACGGCTGGAGGCGGAGCGCATCGTGATGGAAAAGGCAAAAGCGGAGGCGGAAGCGCTTCTCGCCGCGGCGCGCGCGGAAAAAGCCGAAATGGACGAATTTGTCGCAAAGCGCGAGCGCGAATCGGAAAAGGAGCTGGAAAAGGCGCGCGCCACTGCCGTGCGCATGGTGGAGAGCGCAAAAGCCTCGAGCGAATATATCTTTGCGGAGCTGGAAAAGGTAAGGCGCGAGCGCGAAAGCGAGAATCTCGCAAAGTCGCTGGAGGAGGCGCGCCGCGACATCAGGCTCCATTTGAAGCAGAACAGCGACAAGCTCGATCCCGTCGATCCGAAAACCGTGGAGGGCTACGTCCTGCCGCGTCCCTTGAAAAAGGGCGACGAGGTGATTCTTATAAACATCGGACAAAAGGGAATCCTGCTCTCCGATCCCGATAAGAGCGGGAATGTGACCGTGCAGGCGGGGATCATCAAAACGAAAACGAATACGAAAAATCTCATGCTCATCGACGGCGTGAAGGTGACTTTTACCGATAAAAACGGCAGAAAGATGCCGGTAAAAAGCGCGGGGGACAAGGCGGTTGCGGCGTTCAGCCCCGAGCTTGACCTGCGCGGCAACTATGCGGACGATGCCTGCTTCCTTTTGGACAAGTATCTCGACGACGCAAGGCGCGCCGGCGTGACACAGGTGCGCATCATCCACGGCAAGGGCACCGGCGCTCTGCGCAGAGCTGTCACGGATTTTCTGCGGCGCGATGCGAGGGTAGCCTCCGTGCGCTGCGGCACATGGGGAGAGGGCGATACCGGCGTTGCCGTCGCAGAGCTGAAATAAAACGGGAAGAGAGGCGCTTTCATGAAAAAGGTTTTATTGTACGTTCTCATCGGTGTTTTGTGTGTGTTGCAGGTTCTTTCGCTCGTCAAGATAAACAGTCTTGTCTATGAAATAAACAGCCTGAAAAACAGCTATGCAAGCGCCGTTTCGCAGATGCAGTCGCAGATTGCGGGAATCTCCTCGAATATAGAAAACAGCCTTAGAGAACAGGCGAGTCTTATCGAGGCTTTTTCCTATGAGTACGGCGCTGTGGATTATGAAGCGCACACGGTGCCGGTCACGATCACCGTTATCCCCAAAGCCGTAACCGCCGGAACTGCGGTGTCCCTTTCCTTGGGGGAGGAAAATGTGCCGCTCGTCCGTGTGAACGACGCGGCGTTTCGGACTACGCTTGAGGTCGATTTGTTTGAGGAATACGGCGACCCCGTGCTGTGGCTTCGTGAAACGGACGAGATACGGACGGAGGCGGCGGAACTTTATCTCTCGGAACTTTGGCGCGACTTTTTGCCCGGTTTCTATGTGGATTTTTCGGAATCGCTTCGGTATACGAAGAAAACCGAAACGCTTTCGGTGGACGGATATGTCATATGGCAATAGATCGGAAGAGCGTCGTGTAGGGAAAGAGTGTAGATCTCGGTGGTCGCCGTATCATTAAAAAAAAAAAAAAA
>URZF01000139.1 GCA_900552255.1 uncultured Eubacteriales bacterium
GGCAGCATCTTGACCGCATATATGAAAATCTGGAAGAAGCATTATGCGTTGGAACTTTATTTCCGGAACTGAATAAACCGTTTCAGGGAAGGAGATGTGTGAAAAAATGAAGCAGGAAACATCGAAAAAAGCGTTACTGGAAGAGATTACACAGGTGGGCTTTGCAGTGGATGAAATGACGTTATATCTTGACACACATCCGTATGAAACAGAAGCAATTGATTATCTGACTTACTATGTCAGACGAAAGAATCAGTTGATGAAGGAATATGCCTATCAATATGGTCCGCTGACCATCGTGACGGCGGATCACAGGCAGGATGTCTGGAACTGGGCACTTTTGCCGATGCCATGGAACGGAGGTGACTGCTGATGTGGAGTTATGAAAGAAGATTACAGTATCCCGTTAACATCAAGGATACAGATGCAAAAACTGCACAGATCATTATCAGCCAGTACGGTGGACCGGATGGGGAACTGGGCGCGTCGATGCGTTATCTGTCCCAGCGTTTTACAATCCCTTATAATGAAGTAGCGGGACTTTTGACAGATATCGGAACGGAAGAACTGGGCCACTTCGAAATGATAGGAGCTATCGTGCACCAATTGACGAGAAATCTCTCTATGGAGGAAATTGAAAAATCAGGTTTTGCACCTTATTATGTGGATCATACACTGGCACTGTGGCCGCAGGCTGCGGGCGGAATCCCGCATAATGCCTGTGAGTACCAGTCAAAAGGAGATCCAATCACAGATCTGATGGAAGATATGGCTGCGGAGCAGAAAGCAAGAACAACGTATGACAATATTCTTCGAATGGTAAAGGACCCTGATGTCTGTGATGTCATTAAATTTTTGAGAGCCAGAGAAGTTGTACACTTCCAGCGTTTCGGTGAAGCACTCCGTATTGTACAGGATAAATTAAATGAAAAGAATTTTTATGCATTTAATCCGGAGATTGATACGTGTATTGTAAAGACGGAACCAAAATTTCCAGCGCCTTTTTTCGTTGTTCTCCATTTTCAACACCATCTCATGGATTTGCCGTCCTATCCTATAAGCGCAATCGAATTTATTTATCTCTTTCTTCCCGTCATGCCGCCGATCGCATCCAGCGTATTCTTGAAAAAACGCTCGATCTTTTCCTCCAATGCGGAAAACGGCGTTTTTTCGCTTCCCTTTTTCTCAGACTTTGCCGACAGCGTCTGTGATTCCGTTTGAGAGGAAGCACGCGCGTCCTCCAGCTTATCTTCCACCTCCGCTTTTTTCAAGCTGATTTCCTCCATCAGCTTGTTTAAGCTGTCGCGCAGCTCCGAGGCAAAGTGCATCACTTCGTCATAATAGCCGACCGCCGTATTCTGATAAATCCCCTTTTCCCTCTCGGACTGCGCGGCCGCCTCCGCGCGGATTTTTTCCGCCTTTTTCTCCGCCTCCGCTATGATTTCATCGCTGCGGGAGAGCGCACTCGCGAGAATCTCGTGCGCGCCGTCGTTTGCCGCCTCCATGATCTGGTCCACCCGCTTGCTGAGCTTATCGTAAACGGCAGCATCCTCCGCGGTATTTTCTGCTTCCTCTTGCTTTTTCTTCTCCAACTCGTCAAGCGCGGCGCTTTTTTCCGCCAGTTCGGTTTCCAGCTCATGGATCCGGCCGGCAAACCCCGCCGCCGACGCCTTCAATTCCAAGCCGATCTTTTTTTCTTCCTCCAAGGCCTCGCCTTTATGGCGGGCGTCCACCCATGATTCATAATACTGACAAGCAAGCTCGTCACAAAGCTTTGTGCATCTTTCTCTTTCTGCCCGTTCGTCCTCCGCCGCCCGTTCAAGCTTTCTTTTCTCGGTATACCACTCTTCCTCGCGGCGCGAAAATTCTTTCGCCATCGACGCGATATATTCGTTCACATCGCTTTTGTTATATCCGCCGATCGCATTCCTGAGCACAATATCCTTTGCGTTTTCCATCATACGCCGTCCTCCATGAGATTTTTCTTTTTTATGATAGCATATTTGCCGCTATTTTTCAATAAAAATCGGTAAAATATTGACTGTTTATCAAGCGGTACGGTCATAGCTGCCAGTCGTCGAAAGATGATCGGCAGCAAGCAGTCTCAGGCCATACCGCCCTGCGGCCGCCTTTCTGTTTGTGTGCGCCGAATGATTTACAGGTTTACCCTCGGTATTCCGCTTATTTTTCATACGACAAGTCAAGTCTGCCGTCCGTATCCTCCATGAACAAGACCTTGCTCATGATCCGATCGGGCTCGGTATAACGGACTGTTTCTTTATCCACAAAAACGACATACTCCGCACCCGAAAAACAGGACGAATCGAAAATATTTTTCAAGACGGGTCCATGTACACCGCATACCACAACGGCGGCATTCTCCGAAAGCGCCGACACCGAGCTTAGTTCAAAAGCGGAAGCACCGGCATAGACAAACACGGGATCGTCACTGCCGATTTCCGCGTAAAACGCAACGACCGGATGTACCGAACGGGACAGCGTCAGATAATCCGGCAGATACAGCTTCAAAGCGCCGCATTCCAAATACGAGTTCCCGTCGCGCGGATAAAACGACACGCCGCAAATGCCGTCAAGCGCAGCCAAAATCGCCTCCGCCGCCTGCGAATCTCCGTCGGTTTCCGGCTCCGGCAGGAGCACCTGATGAATCTTCATCTTATCCGCAAGCTTTCTCACCGTGCCGGCATGATAGGAATGAAGGTGCGTCAGCACAAGCATATCGATTTCGCATTCGTAATAATCGGCAAAGGAATCCGCGGCCTGCGACGGTACCGCATAGCCGCCGGTGCCGATATCGATAAGGATGGTTTTCCCGCCGCAGACAAAGCCCACGGCGTCGCTTTTTCCGTCGCTCTCCACAAAGACCTTTACCGCATCCCCCGACATGCCGTGAAATACGGCGTATGCGCCGCCGAAAGCGACCGTACAGGCAAGGAACACCGCCAGCATCCAGCCGGGATTCAGCTTTTTCACCAAAAGGACCGCCGTAATGCCGATCACAAGCATCGCGATGATAAAACCTGCAAACGGATACCGGATGGAGATATAAATTCCCTCGATGTCCGAGATTTTCTCGGCGATACCGGTTGAAAACGCGATCAGAAAACGGCATACGGAGCCGAGCAATGCCGGAACAAACGGGAGAAAAGAAAAAACCGTGAGAAAGACAAGCAGATATAAGATAATCTCGGTCAGAGGCACAAACACAAGATTGGCAAGCGGCGAGAGGAGCGACACGCCGCCGTACAGAAGATAGGTCACGGGCATTGTGAAAAAGGTCGCCGTGAGGGTCATGACAAGAAGCGAGATCACGGAGCGCAAAATTCTGACGAAAACAGAGCGCCGTCTCTCTCTCGCAGTCTTTCCCGCGAAAAGTCCGTCCAAAAACGGACTGATCGTGATGATCCCGAGCGTGGCAAGAAAGGAAAGCCACAGACCCGCGTCATAGACGGAAAACGGACGAACGATAAGAATCAAGGTCACGGCGAAAATAAGCGAAGTGAGCGAATCGCTCCGTTCGCCCAAAAGCTCGGCGAGATAAAAGAGCCCCAGCATGATCGCCGCCCTTGTCACGGAGGACGAAAAGCCGCAGATCATGGCGAAAAACAGGATAAGAACCAAAAGGAAAGCATTCTTTTTTCGTTTGGATACCGTAAGCTTGCGCATAAGGAAATCCGCTCCGCCCACGATCACGGAAAGATGCAATCCTGACACCGCCAAAATATGCGACAGCCCAAGACGCTTGTAGGCAAGTCGGAGCTGTCCGTCCAAAGTGTCGCGGTTCCCGGTCAAAAGCGCCGTAGCAAAGCCCGCTTCCCTGCCGCCGATGTAGGTCTCAAAATTTCCGGCGATCCACGCTCTTATATTTTCCGCCCAAGAAAGAAGCTCTCGCCGGTGCGTTCCCGTGACGGAAAAATCCTCGGCGGTGCCTGAAATCACGACGCCCTTCGATTTCAAATAGGAATCGTAATCCGCCTCATTTTCGGAAAACACACAGGAAAAAGAAATCTCCTCATACGGCGAAAGCTCACCCGCAAACGGTATCGACAAGGAAATTTTAACGTTCGCCTTCTCGCCGTCAACAGAAATAAGCTTTATGTAATAGGAGGAGCCATAGGGCTTTTCATAGAGGACCTCGCTCACATATCCCACGGCATTGTGTTCTTCCCCATCGGCAAGCGCCTGATACTTCTCAATTCTGTTTTTCGAGAAGCTCCAGCCATATAGGAGAGCGACGCATACGGCAGCTAAAACAAGCGCAAGAATGGCAACCGCGCGTCTCCTGCTTTCTTTCCTTCTGCCGCAAGAAAGAAAAGCGGAATGCTCGCCGATAAAGATCACGGCC
>URZF01000140.1 GCA_900552255.1 uncultured Eubacteriales bacterium
CCGCATTACGCCTATTTTGAGATCACGGGATGATCCGCATAACGGAAAAGAGCCGGCATGCCGGCTCTTTTTGCTGCGCAGGTTTTGGCAGAATCACAAAAATATTTTCTTTTCTCTCGATTTTTTAAAGAAAGCTATTGTAATACGCGAAAAAAAGAGTTACAATTACTCAAAAATGAGCATAAATTAAGGGGGTAATTGAAATGGATACCATGATCGCTCTTGTCAAGGAAAAGCCGGAGCGGGGACTTTGGATGCGCGAGGTTCCGATTCCGACGGTCGGAAAGAACGACGTCAAAATCAAGATAAAAAAGACAGCGATCTGCGGCACGGATCTGCATATTTACAACTGGGACGAATGGTCCCAGCATACCATTCATACGCCGATGACCATCGGGCATGAGTACGTGGGCGAAATCGTGGAGCTCGGTGAGAATGTCGAGGGCTTTGAGCTCGGCGAGCGTGTGACGGGCGAGGGACATGTCGTCTGCGGGCACTGCCGCAACTGCCTTGCCGGACGCGGCCATCTCTGCCGTGAGGCGAAAGGCGTCGGCGTCAACCGTAACGGTGCATTCGCGGAGTATCTTGTGATTCCGGCAAAAAATGTGTGGAAGTGTGTGGACGGCATCTCCGACGACATGTATTCGATCTTCGATCCGTTCGGCAACGCCACGCATACCGCGCTTTCCTACGATCCCACGGGCGAGGACGTGCTCATCACCGGCGCCGGACCCATCGGCATCATGGCGTCCGCGATCATGAAATTCCGCGGCGCGAGACATGTCGTCATCACCGACCTCAATGATTATAGGCTCGAGCTTGCGAGAAAATTCGGCGTTGTCGCCGTCAATACCAAGCGCGAGGACCTCACGCAGGTGATGAAATCGCTGAATATCCATGAGGGCTTCGACATCGGACTTGAAATGTCCGGAAGTGCTGTCGCTTTCAACCAAATGATCGACAATATGGAAAACGGCGGACGCATCGCTGTGCTCGGTATCCCGAAAAAGGATATGCAGATCAACTGGGAAACGGTCGTATTCCGCTGCCTCAATATCCGCGGCATCTACGGACGTCAGATGTTTGAGACGTGGTACAAGATGTCCGCGATGCTCGAGGGCGGGCTCGATATTTCGCCGATCATCACGCATCATTTCGATGTGCGTGACTTTGAAAAGGGCTTTGAGGCCATGAACAGCGGCAATTCCGGAAAGGTCGTTTTGGACTGGACGAAGCTGCACTGACAGTCGGAAGAAAGGCTGGTATTATGGAAGAAAAGGAAGCTGGATGCTCTCTTGCGTACGGGGAAAATCGACTGAAATTCAGCTGTTTTAAAATTGATGAATCGGCAATTGAGATCGGCAATCCTTATAACACCTCCTTCCTTGTAAATGTGTTTTCGGACGGATTTTCCGGTTATGGAGAATTTGAATGCGATATAAAGATGCTGCAAAAATTTGTTTCTGAGCTTCGACTTCTGTATGAATTCAAGCTTTGCTCGGCTGAGTTCCATGAGATTTGTTATGGGCAGCTGGTAAGGTTGACTATGGATAAAACCGGACATATTGCGATACATGGGAATTTATATAGTCCTGCTATGATCCAATGCTTGGCGTATGAATTTGACGCCGATCAGACATCCCTGCGGCAGTTCATTTTGGAGCTGGAATCCGTGATGAAAAATTATAAATGATAAAATTCAGATAAAACGCCGTTTATCCGGCGGAACGGAGAAAAGTATGAATCAAACCGAAGCACTCAAATTTTATCACGACGAAGTGGAAAAAATCAAGGCGGACGGTCTTTTTAAGGGCGAGCGCGTCATCGCCTCCCCGCAGAGCGCAAAGATCACCGCCGCCGACGGCGAAAAGATGGTCAACATGTGCGCCAACAACTATCTCGGGCTGGCGGATTCCAAGGAACTGATCGACGCGGCGTGTGAATGTTATAAAAACCGCGGATTCGGCTGCGCGTCCGTGCGCTTTATCTGCGGCACGCTCGACATTCACAAGGAGCTTGAAGAGAAGATCAGCGCATTTCTCGGCACGGAGGATACGATTCTGTATTCCTCCTGCTTCGACGCGAACGGCGGCCTTTTTGAGACGATTCTGACGGCGGAGGACGCGATCATTTCCGATGAGCTCAATCACGCGAGCATCATCGACGGCGTAAGGCTCTGCAAGGCGGCGCGTTACCGCTATCACAACAACGACATGGCGGATCTGGAACAGAAGCTCATCGAGGCCGATAAAAACGGCGCCCGCATCAAGCTTATCGCGACGGACGGCGTTTTCTCGATGGACGGTATCATCGCAAATCTCCGCGGCATCTGCGATTTGGCGGACAAATACCATGCGCTTGTCATGGTGGACGACAGCCATGCGACCGGCTTTGTCGGCGCGCACGGAAAGGGAACCGCCGAATACTGCGGCGTCATGGGCAGGGTGGATATCATCACCTCGACCTTTGGCAAGGCGCTGGGGGGTGCGTCCGGCGGCTTCACCTCGGGCAGAAAAGAGATCATCGCGCTCCTGCGCCAGCACAGCCGCCCGTATCTCTTCTCGAACTCATTGGCGCCTGCCATCGCGGCCGCGACGTCGCGCCTTATCGACATGCTTTCCGAAACGACGGAGCTGCGCGACCGCTTGGAGGAGAATACCAAGTATTACAGGGGGCTTCTCACCGAAGCGAAATTCGATATCATCGACAGCGTGCATCCGATCGTGCCGATCATGCTCTATGACGAGCGCACGGCGGGCGAGATGGCGCGCCGCATGATGGAGAAGGGCGTCTACGTCGTCGCGTTTTCCTATCCCGTCGTTCCGAAGGGCAAGGCGCGTATCCGCACACAGGTTTCCGCCGCGCATACGAAGGAGGATCTTGACTATATCGTCAAATGCTTCAAAGAGGTCCGCGAGGAAATGGGAAAATAAAAAGGGATTGCAAAAGCAAGGATACGGAGAGTATCCTTGCTTTTTTTCGCTTAAAAATCAGAACAGCAGCCGAAAAATCGGCTGCTGTTCCTGTTTTTGGAGTGAAATTTTATCGGAAATACACGGAGATATTGCCGCTTGTGGTTTCGACCTGAATCGTCCGGGCGCCGTTCCCGTTTTCCGGGATCCGGATCCGTCCGCTTGTCGTTTTGGCTTCCACACGATGATCCGCGGAGGTGCCGAGTATCGTGGCATGAATATCTCCGCTCGTCGAGGAAAGGGAGGCCTCTGCCAATGAAATCCGTTCTGCCTCGATGTCGCCGCTTGTGGATCCACAGGTGAGCCTGCCGCCTATTTGCATGTCGGAGAGGGAGAGCTCTCCGCTTGTCGAATGAAGCGTGCAGTCGGATAGGATATTGCTGTTTTCCACTTCGATGTCGCCGCTTACGCTGGTGAGGGAAAGTCCTCCGGCTTCAAGACCGTCGATTTCGATATCCCCGCTCGTATGCGTGAGGGAAAGGGAAGCGACGGCGAGCTTTTGTCCCTCAAAATCGCCGCTGGTCTGCTGGATTTTCATATCGCCCGTACAGATAAAATCAGAAATCCAAACGTCTCCGCTGGTGCTTTCGGCGGTGAGGCTGCCGTCAAGCGTGAAGCCGGTGATCCGGAGATCTCCGCTTGAAAGCTTGGCGGAAATGTTGCCGGAAAAGCCATCCGGCACGGAGATCACGATGGCGTGATCCCGGGAATCGATGTGGAATCCGATAAAATCATACCATTTTCGATTGGACCGATAGGTGACGGAAAGCGTTCCGTCGGAGGCGGTCTCGATATCATAGAAAACCTTTTCGCTTTCATGATAGGTGATATGCAGGTCGTCGTCGACGGATTTTTCAAACCGTACATCGGCCGAAAGCTCGGAAAGGCGGATAGCGGAAATGGCGTCCGCCTCAAATGCTTGTTCCTTGCGAACATAGCTTCCGCCATTTTGATATGCCATCCAGTCCCCGTCGGATACGGCAAGGGAAGCCACGCAGAAGGCAAGGCCGCAGAGTATGAAGATGCTTGCCGTAATGAGGGCGATTTTTGTCGGCTTTTTCATGAGCTTTCAGCCTCCTTGGCAGAATTTTTTCCGATAAACCATGATTTTATGCTCCGCAAAAGGCCTCCGGTGAGCTTCACAAGCCCTTTGGCGGCGTATTTCGCGGGATAATAAAGGAGGATCGTAAGGCCGATGAGGAGCAGTCCCGCTCCGATGGCACCGAACGCGGCGGCAAGATTTTCGGAAAACAAAAAGCAAGCCGCCGGGAGCATCACAAAGCCGGATAAGCCGACCGCCGCGACGACGGCAAAAACGGCAAGAATAAGAGACCAAATGATTATGTATACGCTGAAAATGGAGGCGAGCACCGTGAT
>URZF01000141.1 GCA_900552255.1 uncultured Eubacteriales bacterium
GCCCCGCACCGGACAAGGAAACGCAGCAGATGGCGTGGGTGCAGCACATGAACGCCGGTGCCGCCGCATTCCGCACATTTTTCCACACGGGAATATTTGATCTCCTTTTTGCAGCCAAACGCCGCTTCCTCAAAAGAAATAAAAATTTTTTGAAGAAGATCGTCTCCGCGGGCAGGTCCGTTCCGATGGCCGCGTGTTCCTCCTCCGCCGAAAAAGCCCTCGAAAATATCGCTGATATCGAATCCCTCGCCGGAAAAGCCGAAACCGCCGAAGCCGTCTCCATAGCCTGCGCCGCCCTCCGCCGCCTCGGGCCCGAATCTATCATATTTCGATTTTTTGTCGGGATCCGACAGTACGGCGTACGCCTGATTGACCTCCTTGAATCGCTCCTCGGCTTCCTTGTCGCCGGGATTCATATCCGGATGATATTTTTTCGCAAGCGCCCGATATGCTTTTTTTATTTCATCGTCCGAAGCGTTTTTGGAAACGCCAAGGACTTCATAATAGTCTCTCATTCCTGTCCGTCCTAACCCTGTTAAGGGCGAACGCAAAGTCCGCCCTTAACAACAATATCAAATTATTTTTCAGTGTAATCCGCATTGAAGCTGCCGTCTTCGTTCTGAGTGCCGGCGCCTTCGCCCGCACCGGTTGCCTCTCCGGCGCCGGAAGCCTTGTAGAGCTTTTCGGAAATCTCGTAGAATTTCTTTTGGAACGATTCAAGACCGCTCTTGATGGAATCGATATCATCCGATTTGACCGTTTCTTTCAAATGATCGGCTTCGGCACGAAGCGCCTGCTTGTCGTCCTCGGAAATCTTGTCTCCCGCTTCGGACAATACCTTTTCGCTTTGGCTGATCATGGATTCCGCCTGATTCTTGGTTTCGACAAGCTCCTTGAACTTCTTGTCTTCCTCCGCGAATTTCTCCGCATCCTTGACCGCTTTTTCGATGTCCTCCTTGCTCATGTTGGTGGAGGAGGTAATGGTAACATGCTGTTCCTTGCCCGTGCCCTTGTCAAGCGCCGTGACGTTCACGATGCCGTTGGCGTCGATATCGAACGTGACCTCGATCTGCGGAATGCCGCGCGGCGCCGCCGGGATTCCGTCGAGTGAGAAGCGTCCGAGCGTCGTGTTGTCCGCAGCTCTTTCACGCTCGCCTTGAAGCACATGAATCTCAACCGACGTCTGACCGTCCGCCGCGGTGGAGAATACCTGAGATTTCTTGACCGGGATGGTCGTGTTGCGCTCGATAATCTTCGTGCAGATGCCGCCGAGCGTTTCGATTCCAAGCGACAGAGGCGTCACGTCGAGCAGAAGCAGATCCTTGACCTCTCCGCCGAGAACGCCGCCCTGGATCGCCGCGCCGATCGCGACGCATTCGTCCGGATTGATTCCCTTGAACGGCTCCTTGCCGCTGAACTTCTTGACGGCGTCTTGGACTGCAGGGATTCTCGTGGAGCCGCCGACAAGAAGCACCTTGTCGATCTGCGAAATCGAAAGTCCCGCATCCTTCAGCGCCTGCTGGCACGGTCCCATGCACTTATCTACGAGATCTGCGGTGAGCTCATTGAATTTCGCTCTCGAAAGGTCGGCGTTGAAATGCTTCGGACCTGTCGCGTCCGCTGTGATAAACGGCAGATTGATGTTCGCGCTCGTCATACCGGAAAGTTCGATTTTCGCCTTTTCCGCAGCTTCTTTCAAACGTTGAAGAGCCATCTTGTCTTTCCGCAGATCGATGCCTCCGTTTTCCTTCATAAAGGTTTCCGCGATCCAATCGATGATGCGATTATCGAAATCATCTCCGCCGAGACGTGTGTTTCCATTGGTGGCAAGCACCTCAAATACGCCGTCCGAGATTTCAAGGATGGAAACATCGAATGTGCCGCCGCCGAGGTCGAATATCATAACCTTCTGACTGGTGCCGTCCTTGTCGATGCCATAGGCAAGCGCCGCAGCCGTCGGCTCGTTGATGATTCTCAGCACTTCCAGTCCGGCGATCTTGCCGGCGTCCTTGGTCGCCTGTCTCTGAGAATCCGAGAAGTAAGCGGGCACCGTAATGACGGCCTGCGTCACCGTGGTTCCGAGATAGCTTTCCGCATCCGCCTTAAGTTTTTGGAGAATCATCGCCGAAATTTCCTGAGGCGTGTATTTTTTGCCGTCGATCTCCACCTTATAATCCGTTCCCATATGACGCTTGATGCTCATAACGGTCTTCTCCGGATTGGTGATCGCCTGTCTTTTGGCAATCTGACCGATCATACGCTCGCCGTCTTTCGAGAAAGCGACGACGGAAGGCGTGGTTCTCGATCCCTCCGGATTGGTGATGACGGTAGGCTCGCCGCCTTCATATACCGCCACGCAAGAGTTTGTTGTACCAAGGTCAATGCCTATAATTTTTCCCATAATCTATTCCTCCATAAAAGTTAAAAATTCTATATATTTTGATTGTTAATATATATTCACCGTATTTAAAATTATTTCGCGACCTTTACCATCGCATGTCGGATGATTTTTTCTCCCTTTATATATCCCTTTTGGAGTACCTCGGCCACCTTGTTCTCTCCGAGCTCCGCGTCCTCCGTCTGCATAATGGCATTGTGAATTTTAGGGTCGAACTCATCGCCCCTTGCGCCGAACGGTTCCACGCCGAGGCGCTTCAAGGCGTCTTCAAACTGCCGGAGCGTCATTTTCACGCCCTCCGTCAGCGTCTCCCCTTCCGAAAAGGCGAGCGCACGCTCCAAATTATCCATAACCGGCAGAATCGCCGTCAGCGCGTCGCCATAAGCATCGGCATACACGCCCTCGCGTTCCTTGCCGGAGCGCTTGCGGAAATTGTCATATTCCGCGATCATGCGCAGATACTTGTCATTCAAGGCGGCAAGCTCCGCTTTTGTCTTTTCCAGCTCCTCAGTCAGCTTTGCGATTTCTTTTTTCTCCGCCTTGGTCGGCTTCTCCTCGACCGGCGTTTCCGCCGTATCTTTATTTTCGTCGTTCATCGTTTTTTCATCCATTTTTCTTTTTATCCTTTCTATTATCAATCCTCGGTTTTTCTGAGCGCTTTACGCCTGTTTTTTTGTTTTCTGTTTTCTTTTTTTCCAACTCTAACATCCTTTCTGCTTATCCTTCTGACGGAAAGCACTATTCACTATTGTTTCCATAATAATCCTTGAGTAAACCTTCATTTAAATTTTTTGTGATGGCCTCCAGAGAGGACACCACTTTGGAATAATCCATCCGGCTCGGACCGAACACGCCGATAGCGCCCACCGGCTTCCCGCCGACCTTGATGGTTTTGAAAACAAATGCTGAATTATCGACAAGCTCCCCGTCCTGCCCGATGAAGATATTGACCTTGTCGTCGTCGGCGCTTTCGATGATTTTCATCAGATCATCCTTGTTTTCAAACATGCTGATGACCTTTTTCATCTGCTCCACACCCGAAAACTCGGGATATTCGAGCAGTCGGTTGATTCCTTCAAAATTGATATCGGCCTCGTCCGGCTTCCCGATGATATCGTAAAGCGCCTTGATCGCTGGGGCGATCATCATTCCGGCAGAGCCCATCTCCGTTTCCGCCTTCATGATCATAGGGAGCGTGATGGCGTTTGAAGTCACACCGCAGAAATTGTCGCTGAGAACGTCGGACAGCTTTGAAAGCATCTCTTCATCCACAGGAATCTCCGTCCGGATATGCCGAGTTTCGACATTCCCATCGGACATGCGCATCACGAGCAGAAAGGCCGTCGGCTCAAGAAGCATATAGGAAAACTGAGATACCGTCAAGGCGTCGGTATGAGGAGCTTTCACCGCAACCGTCGTATAGTTGGTCATCGAAGCAATCAGCTTCGACGCGCTTTTCAGGATAGAGTCCAGCTCTCCCATTTTATTTTTGATGATATTGTTCAATGAAACGATTTCCGTTGCGGTCAGCTTATAGCTTTCCATCAGCGCATCGACATAAAACCGGTATCCGAGACTCGTCGGAACTCTTCCCGCCGACGTATGCGGCTGTTCAAGATATCCCATATCTTCAAGCTCCGCCATTTCATTCCGAATCGTAGCGGATGAATACGGGATGTCGGATTTCGTCATCAGATATTTTGAGCCGATCGGCTCGCCTGTCGTGATGTGCGATTCGATCACAGAACGCAGGATAAGCTTTTTCCTTTGGCTCAGATCACCGCCGACAATAAGCTTATTTTCCATTTTCTCACCCCGTTTTTAGCACTCAATCTTATCAAGTGCTAAACTTTGTAATAGTTTTACCACTATTTCATCCGTTTGTCAAGACTATTTCCCAATATTTTTATGAAATTTTTGT
>URZF01000142.1 GCA_900552255.1 uncultured Eubacteriales bacterium
GTTTTCTCACCGACGAGAAAACGACAAAAAGAGTCGTTGAGGCTATCGCCTCAAACTCCCATCCATCTGCTGGGAAGCATATACACACGGCTCCCAACAGACGGAACCGCGCACTTGCGTGCACTCTCCGTCATTCGCCGTGCGGAGGCTCTGTGTGGCTGGGAAGTCCGCGCCCGCAGGCGCAAGGCGCGCGCCGCATGAGCGCCCTCCGGCGCGATGTCAACGAAAATGGCGGTGATTGACGGATCACGCGAACGAAGTGAGCGTGGATGCCGTCTTTTATAGCCGCCATCGAACCACTGCCGGCCGCATAGACGATCGAACGGCACGTTCGCGGTTTCTTTTCGTTCTTTTCTTGTACGGACAAGAAAAGAACACGTTTCTCCTTTACAAAGGAGAAAGATATGTTATTCATACGCACAAAAAAGCTCCCTTTTTCAATGAAAAGGGAGCTTTTTTCAATCCTTGTTCTTCGCAGAAGAAAGCCCGTTTTCGCTTTGTTTCGCCGGAGATGCGGAGGATTGCTTCGGAGGCTCGATTCCCTTCGCCGCATTTTCCGCTGAGGGAAGCGACGCCGGTTTCTCGTTTTTCGGCTTCGGATCCAACAGCTTCGGAACCAGCCAGCTCTTGTTGTGTTTCAGTGAAAAATATCCGATCACGGAAGCGACAAGACCACCGAAGGCATCGATCATCAGATCCTCCATCGTATCGACGATCGCCGCGTGTCCGACAAGCACGGTTCCGTCCGGCGTAATGAATTTCTGCATATTAAGCCCCAAAAGTCCGTCAAAGGTATATTCGTAAATCTCCCAAAGCGTTCCGATCGTGATCGCGAAGCAAAATGCGAAAAGCGAAACAAAAAGCGGAGAAAGATGAAACAATACCTTTTCGCTCTTGTTAAGAATGGCAACAAACATAAAACCGAGGAAACCGGAAACAAGACTGCTGGAACAGTGCAGAATGACATCCCAAAACGGAACCCTGTTGAACATATCATAAAATTCGCCGAGAAAAATTGCGCAGTAAAGAAAAACCAAATAAAAAACATAGAGAAGCGAGGGAATCTCAAAGCGCAGCTTTTCGGACAGGAAATCCGGAAGATGCAGAACGACAAGGCCGAGCACACATTGCAGCATCGTCAGCAGATTCACCGTGTCAAAGGTACCCGCCACCATTTGAATCAGATAGTATAACAGCGGCGCCGCAAAGCTGACAAGGACCACCCAATATGCGATCCGCTGGGATTTTGTGCGCGACATTTTTTTTGCCATGTGTTTTTACTCCTCCGTTTTCCTGATATATAAATTTATGACGTCTTTTCGCTCGATATTCGGGGGATACGGTTTGGCGGTTCCGCCTTTATTCGGTGCGCAGTGCGATCACGGGATCCTTCTTTGCCGCAATCCGCGAGGGAATAAGTCCGGCAATCAGCGTCAGCGCGATGCTGATCGCTACGAGAATCAGCGCGCCCACAACAGGCAGCGAGGCGCTCAGCGTGCCAATACCGGTCAGTGCATGGAGCACAAGATTAATCGGAATGGTAAGGAGCAGCGTGATCCCGATGCCGAGTGCGCCGGAAATGAAGCCGACGATCGTCGTTTCGGCGTTGAACACGCGAGAGATATCCCGCTTGGAGGCACCGATGGAACGGAGGATTCCGATCTCCTTCGTCCTTTCCAAAACGGAAATATAGGTGATAATCCCGATCATGATAGAGG
Source organism: uncultured Eubacteriales bacterium (assembly GCA_900552255.1). Taxonomy (GTDB): domain Bacteria; phylum Bacillota; class Clostridia; order Oscillospirales; family CAG-272; genus QALR01. The sequence continues at coordinate 1,719 of URZF01000142.1, forward strand.
AAACCACAAGCGAGATCGCAACAAAGGCGATCAGCACATAGGAGATCGCATTGATGATCGTGGTAATCGAGCTCATCAGCAGCTTGACATAATCCGTATAAGAGATTTTATCTGTCTCCGACACACCATTGTTATAAGCGGTGATCAGCTCCGCGATCTTATCTTTGTTTTCAAACGTGGAAGCATAAATACTGATCGACGAAGGATTATCCATATCGACATAGCCGAGACGGGAGAGATTTTCCGCAAGCGTCGTATCGGATACGGTCGCCGGCATATATTCGTCGAATAACGCCGCATATTCCGTCTCCGTATAGGTTTCCGCATCAAACATCGCGGCAAGCGCATCCGAGGTCATCGCGCCAAGCTCGGAGGCGACCTTCTTTGCGTATTCCTCGGCGATGCGCTCTTTCACGGATTCGGCAACGACGGCATACAGCTCCTCATCGCTCATGGAATCGATATAATTCCGGATTTCGGTCGTATCGGTCACGCCCATCTCCTCCGCATAGGCAGAAACCACCATTTCGACAAGCTCCTCCCGCGTATACTGGGAGACATAAGCATTTGCCTGTGCCGTAAGCTCGGCCTCCGACATTTTGGATTTGATGGAAGTATAAATCGCCGCTTTTTCGACATTTGTCAGCCCTGCAAAATAAGACTTGATCATCTCGGCCTTTTCCGCATCCGTGAATTCCTCCTCGCTGTCCCCCTTGAACGGAAGTCCTGTAATGACATCGACAGTCGGATTGGCAAGCTGTTCTTTCACGATATCGCTTTCCGCCGCGCGGGAGATGGCATATTCCGTCAGCGCGCTGGTATATCCGATGGCGCCGCTCATCATCGAGGCCACCGCATCGCTGTTTGGACGGACGATACCGGATACCTTGAGCGTCACCGGTTTGTCGGACTGATAAAGGAGCGACAGCCCCGTCTCGCTCGCCGACAGATCGGTATAGGTCCCGTCCTTGTTTTTTTGATAAAAGTCGGGGGAAAGGATCAGCTTAAAGGTCATACCGCAGATATCCTCATACGACCAGCTCTCAATTTTGTCGGGATCGGTCTTCCCCTCCATCGAATCGATAAGCTCGCTCTTGACCTCTTCGGTCGTTTTGAGTCCGAGCGCATACAGCGCGAGGTCGCTCAGCTCGTTGTTTTCGTCCACAACCAAAACGATTTCATTGTATGCGGACGGAAAGCTGCCGTATATGACGTCGTATTGCTCCTTCAAGAGATCGTTGACAAGCTCGCCGTTCTCGCCGGGAAGCATCTCCTGCCAAATCTGATAGGAGGAAAAGGACATCATGCTGCTCATTCCCTCGGAGCCGGAGGGCATAAAGGAAAGCTCCTGCATCAGGGTTTCGAGATCGGATTTGACAACCTTTCCGTCCTTATCCTGCGTATAGATGTTGAAATCAAGCCCGTAGGTATACTGAATCGCGCTCACATATTCGGCAAACTCGGGAGTTTCCTCGATATATTTTTTAAAAGCGGACAAATTGTTCTGCTGGACGCTCGTATTGGAAAGAGAACTCAAAAGATCGTACATCACGCGATTCGCATAGACGGCGTCGAGCTCATGCTTTAACTCCGTCTGGGACTTGTTCGCATTCATCATGGTCGTGACAAGGCCTGTCATATCCACGGATTCCGCCTGAATTGTGATCGGATAGCTTGACAGCGTATCCTCCTGTACACGGTCGATATAGCCCTGCACGCCGTTGGAAACGGCAAGGATCAACGCGATGCCGATGATACCGATCGAACCCGCAAAGCTCGTCAAGAATGTCCTGCCCTTTTTGGTTTTCAGATTGTTCAAGGAGAGGGAAAGCGCCGTCATAAACGACATCGAACGGTTTTTCAGCCGCTTCTGTTTTGTTCTTTCGACACTTTTCGTGGAGCTTCGAGCCTTATCCGCTGCCGCAGCCATTGTTTTAGCTTCTTCCGACGCTGCGGCTTTTTCAGCGCCGGCATCCTCGGTATATGGATTGCTGTCTCCCGTGATTTTCCCGTCAAGGATCCGGACGATCCGCGTCGAATATTTTTCCGCCAGCTCCGGATTATGTGTCACCATGATGACAAGTCTGTCGCGCGCGACCTCTTTGAGCATCTCCATGATCTGCACGCTGGTTTCGGAATCAAGCGCGCCGGTCGGCTCGTCCGCAAGCAGGATCTCCGGATTGTTGACAAGAGCTCTCGCGATCGCGACGCGCTGCATCTGTCCGCCGGACATCTGGTTCGGCTTTTTATAAATTTCGCTGGCAAGACCAACCTTTTCAAGCGCTTCCTTTGCTCTTGCACGGCGCTCCGACCGCGATACGCCGGAAATCGTGAGTGCCAGCTCCACATTGGAAAGCACCGTCTGGTGCGGAATCAGATTATAGCTCTGGAATACGAAGCCTACCGAATGGTTGCGGTAGGCATCCCAGTCCGCATCGTTAAAATCCTTTGTGGATTTTCCCTCGATCACAAGATCGCCGCTCGTGTACTGATCGAGTCCGCCGATGATGTTGAGAAGCGTCGTTTTTCCACAGCCGGATGGACCGAGAATCGAGACGAATTCATTTTTCCGG
>URZF01000143.1 GCA_900552255.1 uncultured Eubacteriales bacterium
AAGCTCGTTTTCCGTTTTTTTCAGTCTGTATTCCGGAGCGGCGTGCTCTGCGACGACCCTTTCGTCCACGACGACTGCCTCGATATCCGACATGGACGGCGCATCATACATGATCGGAAGCATGACCTCCTCCATGATGGCGCGCAGGCCGCGCGCGCCCGTTCCTCTCTCAATCGCAAGGTCCGCGATCTTAGCGACGGCAGCATCGGTGAACTCGATGTCGATCCCATCAAGGCCAAACAATTTTTTATACTGCTTGATGACCGCGTTCTTCGGCTCTTTCAAGATCCGTGCAAGCGCCTCGCGGTCGAGATTCTCCAAGGAAACGATGACCGGCAGACGGCCTACCAGCTCCGGGATCAGACCGTATTTCACGATATCATGTGCCGTGACCTTTTTTAAAATGCCGCCGTCCTTCTCCTTTTCCGCTTTCTTCTTGATCTCGCCGCCGAAGCCGATCGTCGAATTCCCCATCCTCTGCTCGATAATCTGTTCCAGTCCGTCGAATGCGCCGCCGCAGATAAAGAGGATATTTTCCGTGTTGATTTGGATAAAATCCTGCCCGGGGTGCTTGCGTCCGCCCTGAGGCGGAACGTTGGAGACCGTGCCCTCCAAAATTTTGAGAAGCGCCTGCTGGACGCCCTCGCCGGACACATCGCGCGTGATCGAGCGGTTTTCGCTGCGCCGCGAGATCTTATCGATCTCGTCGATATAGATGATCCCCTTCTCCGCAAGCTCGATATCGTAATCCGCCGCCTGAATCAGCCGCAGCAGAATATTTTCGACGTCCTCGCCGACATAGCCTGCCTCCGTGAGCGTCGTGGCGTCGGCGATCGCAAACGGCACCTTCAAGGTCTTTGCCAGCGTCTGCGCAAGAAACGTCTTGCCGACGCCTGTCGGCCCCAGCAGGAGCACATTGCTCTTCTGGATCTCAACGCCGTCGTCTTCCGTCTTTTTGCCGGAACCCTTTGTCTTTTTCTTTGACGCGATCCGCTTGTAATGATTGTATACGGCGACCGACAGAGCGATTTTTGCCGAATCCTGTCCGATCACATATTCGTCGAGCACCGCCTTGATGTCCTTCGGACGAGGCAGCTCGGAAAGCTCCGGCACTGCCGAATTTTTCATCGAGCTTTCATAATCGTCGATGAGCTGGCTGCACGCGAACACGCAGTTATCGCATATATAGACGCCGCTCTGCGACGGAATCAGATAACTTACCTGATTTTCCGTCCGGCCGCAGAATGAACAGCGGTGTACGGCGCCGCTTCCCTTGTTATTTTCTGCCATAAATGTTCCCCTTATATTCTCTTGTCGATCACCTTGTCGATGAGTCCGTATTCTCTCGCTTCCTCGGCGGACAGGAAATTGTCGCGGTCGGTATCTTTTGCAATCTGTTCGACGGATTTTCCGGTCTCCTTCGCCAAAATCTCATTGAGCGTCTGGCGGATGCGGATGATTCTGTCCGCATGGATCTTGATGTCCGCCGCCTGCCCCTGCATGCCTCCCAGCGGCTGATGGATCATGATCTCGCTGTTGGGAAGCGCCAAGCGCTTGCCGGGCGTTCCCGATGCAAGCAGAAACGCGCCCATGCTCGCCGCCATACCGATGCAGATGGTCGAAACGTCGCATTTGATATAGTTCATCGTATCGTAGATCGCCATACCGGCCGTGATCGAACCGCCCGGACTGTTGATATAAAGGCTGATATCCTTATCCGGATCCTGAGATTCAAGGAAAAGAAGCTGTGCCACGACAAGAGACGCCGTGACGTCGTTCACCTCGTCGGCAAGAAATACGATCCTATCGTTGAGAAGTCTCGAATAAATGTCGTACGAGCGCTCGCCACGGCTCGTCTGCTCCACAACCATTGGTACCAATGCCATAATAACCTCCTATGCCGTCCTGCGGGACGGTTTCTCTCTCTGAATTTAAAAGCTGCTCGCGGCAGTTCTTCCGCAAAGAAAATAATCAAATTCGCAGGCGATAGCGTCTGCGAATCGGATTGTCATATTATTCCGCTTTTGGCTGGATTTCGGGAGACGTCTCCTCCGGATTTGCCTCGGATACCGTCTCAGGCTCCGCCTCGACCGTCTTTTTCTTTCTCGGCGCTCTCTTTTTGGGAGCCGCGGCCGCGCCGGAAATGACAGCGTTGTCATGCACGAAAAGCGCCGCCTTGCCGACCACGACATCTGCCGCGATCGCCTTTTCATCGATGCTTTCCTTTACGCGGTCGACCTCAAGACCATAGGCATCGGCGATCTTCTGATATTCGGCGCCAATGTCCTCTTCCGTTGCCGTAAGGCTCTCCGCCTTTGCGACATATTCGAGCGCAAGCCGCGTCTTGACCTGCTTTTCCGCCTGCGGACGGAACTGACCTTTCAGCGTCTCCACCGTCTGCCCCGTATATTTCATGAAGGTTTCGAGATCCATGCCCTGATAGCGGAGCCGGTTTTCATAATCGCGCACGCAGTTCTCCGCCTCGTTTTCAAACATCACCTCGGGAATCTCTCCCTCGATGTTCTCGCAGAGCGCGCTCATGAGCTGCTCGTCGACCTTCGCGTCCTCCGCCTTATTCGCATTCTCTTCGAGTTTTGCCCTGACATCGGCTTTGTATTCATCCACCGTGTCAAATTCGGACACGTCCTTGACAAATTCGTCGTCGAGCGCGGGCAGCTCGGAGACTTTGATCTCATGGATCAGGCACTTAAAGGTCGCCGCCTTGCCGGCAAGCTCCTTCGCGTGATAATCCTCGGGAAACGTGACCTCGACGTCGAAATTCTCTCCGACGCTCTTTCCGATCATCTGATCCTCAAAGCCGGGAATGAACTGGCCGGAACCGAGCTTCAGGCTATATTTCTCCGCCTTGCCGCCCTCGAACTGCTTGCCGTCCGCATAGCCGTCAAAGTCGAAGATAACCTCGTCGTCCTTCGCCGCGGGACGGTCCGTGATCTCGATGATGCGGGCATTGCGTGAACGGACGCGGTCGATCTCCGCCGTCACCGCTTCCTCCGTGATCTCGACCGCTTCCTTGGTCGCCTCAAGACCCTTATACGCCTTGACCGTGATTTCCGGCTTTACAAACACCTTTGCCGTAATGACGACGCCGTCGCCGTCCAGGGATTTGATATCGATTTCAGGCTGGCTCACGACATCAAGACCCGCTTCCTTTACGGCCTCCGGATATGCCGAGGGCAGGAGCGCGTTGATCGCGTCCTCATAGAAGATGCCCGCCCCATACATTCTTTCGATCATTTTGCGCGGCGCTTTGCCCTTGCGGAAGCCCGGAATGTTGAACTTCGCGACGTTTTTCCGGTATGCCTTTTCGCATTCCGTCTCGAAAGTCTCATGATCGATGAAAATTTCGAGCTCCTTCTGATTGATGCCGATGTCGGCGGTATTTAACAGCTTCATTTTTCCTCCGTAGTGTTTTCACACACAACTTTTTATTTTACATACATGATTTACTATACCATTTCACACAAAAAATGTCAATCATTTTGTGCAATTTTATAGGATATGATCAAACGATTTTTTCGATTTCGGTTCAATTTTCATCGGCTCGAACATCAAAAAATCGGCGGAGATGAGATAAAAGTCGATGTCGGAATAATTTATGACCGCCGCGGCCTCGTAGTTTCCGTGGATATGACCGAAAAAGCAGCGTTCAACGCCTTTTTTGTAAAGCTCCAAAACGATCTCGTCGCAGAGATAGCCCTTGAACACCGGCGGGAAATGCAGAAACGCCAGCATTTCCTTGTTTTCTCCGCGCAGTGCCGCGGCCTCGCGGAGCGACACGCCGCAGGAAAGGCTCATATCGAGCCTCTGTACCTCTCTTGCGACGATCTTTGCGGCGTCCGCGCCCTTGATCGGCGGCGTTTTGTCATCCGTATACCAGCCGCGCGAGCCGCAGATGATAAAATCATCGGTTTCATACGCGTTGTTATGCAGAAAGCGGATCGTCCGATAGTCGTTTTGCTTAACAAAGGCCTCCAGTTTGGACATCGTCTGCCACCAATAGTCGTGATTGCCTTTGAGAATGATTTTCTGCCCCGGCAGAGCCTCGATAAAATCGAAATCCGCCTTTGCCTGCTCTGTCGTCATCGCCCATGAAATATCCCCCGCGAGAACGACGGTGTCGCCGTCCGACACCCGACGCAGCCAGCCGTTATAAAATTTTTCCACATATCCGTTCCAGCGCGAGCCGAAAATATCCATCGGTTTCCCGGAGGAAAGCGAAAGATGCGGGTCTCCGATGACATAAAGCGACATAATTTCTAAAAATTC
>URZF01000144.1 GCA_900552255.1 uncultured Eubacteriales bacterium
GAGCGGCTTTTCGCGCTTCTGCGAGCTGATGGATACGCCTGTGGAAGAGGATTCGGACGGAGCTGTGGAGCTTCGCGACGTGAAGGGCGGAATTATATTCGATCATGTGAGTTTTTCCTATGGAGAGGGACAAAAGAAAGTGCTCTCCGATATCAATCTTTCCATTGAACCGGGAAAAACCGTGGCGCTTGTCGGTCCGTCGGGTGCAGGGAAAACGACGATGTGCCATATTCTGCCTCGTTTTTATGATGTTTCGGAGGGCAGAGTCTTAATAGACGGGAAGGATATCTCGGCGGTAACGCGAGCGTCGCTGCGCCGCAGCATCGGCATCGTAACGCAGGATGTATTCTTGTTTACCGGCACGATCTATGAGAACATTGCATACGGCAGAGAAGGCGCGTCCCGCGAGGAGGTTGAGGCCGCGGCGAAGCTTGCGAATATTCATGAGTTTATTCAGGATTTGCCGGAGGGATATGATACCTTTGTCGGCGAACGCGGCGTCAAGCTTTCCGGCGGACAGAAACAGCGTATCTCGATTGCGCGCGTCTTTTTAAAGGATCCGGCCATCCTGATTCTCGACGAGGCGACGAGTGCGCTCGACAACGCGACGGAGATTCTGATTCAAAAATCGCTCGACCTGCTTTGCCGCGGACGCACGACGATTGTCGTCGCACACAGGCTTTCCACCGTCAAGAATGCGGATGAGATCGTCGTCATCACCGACGAAGGCATCCATGAGCGGGGAAATCATAGCGAGCTGCTGCAAAAAGACGGCATTTACGCGGCGCTTTACCGGTCGCAGTTTGCGTCTGTATAACGAGGAGGGACATATGGAGATCAAAAGATTTGAGGTGGGCGATATCCTTGAGATGAAAAAGAAGCATCCATGCGGTTCTGGCCGGATGCGTGTGCTCCGCGTGGGTTCGGATATCCGGATCCTTTGCCTCGGCTGCGGCCGAGACGTCACGGTCCCGCGGGAAAAGCTCGAAAAGAATATCCGAAGGATTCTTCCGCCTGATGTGAATTAACGGCAAAAATTACAATTTTAAAGAATGTTCTATAAAACAAAATATCCCAACCTATTAAATAGTTTATTATTATTTATTCTAACCAATTCAAGAACTCAAAAAAACAGTGTATCATATAAACAAAGAACGGCGCGTGATGACGAGTAGCGTCGCCGGTCAAAATCATTCCGTCAAGAAAGAGGTTTTATTGTGGTTAAACTTATTATCGGCCTGAAGGGCACAGGAAAAACGAAAACTCTTATCGGTATGGTCAACTCTGCGATTGATTCTTCTGACGGCGCGGTTGTATGCCTTGAAAAGGGAGATAAGCTCCGCTATGATATCAGATATCAGGCGAGACTCATCGACGTGGCCGAGTACGGCGTGGATGATGGGCAGGCCCTATACGGTTTTATCGCCGGGATTTATGCTTCCAACAGCGATATTACGCATATATTTATCGATTCTGCAATCAAAATGTGCAAGAAAGATATCGATGCCTTTTCCATGTTTGTCAGAGAGGCTGCGGCATTTGCCGAGAAGTGGAATATCAATATCGTCATGACCTCGTCAGTTACGGAAGATATGCTTCCGGACGATATCAAGCAGTACATCTGATTTTCGTATGGAAAAAAGCCGGTGCAGCGCACCGGCTTTTCTGTTTGATAGGCGAAAATGATTTGGATTCTCATATCAGAAAAGACGTTCGGAAGCATATCCGAACGTCCTTTCTTATGTCTCTTATAGGAGAATATGATGCTTTCCCGAATCAAGCGTTTCGTCTTTTCTTTCCGGCAGAACGAGCGTAGCCTCGCAGCCGACGGGAATTTCGATATCAAGCGCGGGCTTTCCGTTTTCCTGCTTGAGGTCGCAGCGAACGACGCCGTGAGGGGTATCGACTGCGGCATGAATCTTCTCGATCCCGCAGTTTATCGCGGGACGGAGTAAAATTTTCCGGTAGCCCGGCTCCGCGGCGGAGATGCCGCCGATATATTTGTAGAAAAACGCGGATACGTCGGAAAACATGTGATGGTTGCGCGAGCCGCCGCCGTTCCAGCATTCCCAAAGCGTGTTTGCGCCCAGAGAGAGCCAATAGGCGTAGCTCGGATAGGTGGGTTCCGTGATCATCCGGAGCGCCAGCTCCGTTTTTCCGTAGGTGCCGAGCACGTTCAGAACGGCCTTGGCGCCGAGCACGCCGAAATCGAGATGTCCGCCGCAGGCGGCGACCTGTTCCACGAGTTTTTCCACGAGCGCGGGAATTTCCTCCGGCTCTGCCAGCCCGTGATAGATCATGACGGCGGTCGCAGTTTGACAGTCGCCGGAAACCGTATGCGTGTTCTCGTCATAGAAATGGGAACGGAAAGCGGCCTTGATTCTGTCTGCCTTTGCCGTATAGCGCTTCGCGTCCTCGGCATAGCCGAGAAGCTCCGCCGACTTTGCCGCCATGCGGACGGCACTATGATAATATGCGGTGTCTGTGACGGGTACAGGGCACTTGAAAGCACTCATATTGACGCTGATCGCGGGACCGTCGAACGGCGCGCACCAGTCGCCGAGACCGCCGTAGGGGATATCTTCTTCCGTCATGGAATCGAGCCATGATACGAAGCGGCAAAGCGCGTCATAGTTGTCGCGCAGGACGGAAAGATCGCCGCAGGCCATATAGATATCCCATGGGACCTGCCACATCGGCGCCGACCAATCGGGGCCGTTCAGGTCTCCGTTATAGCCCCAGCCCGGAGAGGGAACGATGCAGGGCAGAGCGCCGCCCGGACGCTCTGCATCGCGCAGGTCCTGCTGCCATTTTTTCAGGAACTGCTCCGCCGCGAAGTTGATGAGAAGCTGCTCCGAGGAAAGGCCGGTATCGCCCGTCCATGAGCTTTTTTCGCGCACGGCGTCGGCGGAAAGCGTGTTCATGCAGCAGGAGGTCGTGGCGCGCAGGCACATATCCTGAATTTGATTGACGACCTCGGAGGAGGTGCGAAATTCGCCTCTGTCACGGAAGTCGTTGCACAGCGCGAGCGCGGTGACGTCGGAGAGCTGCGGCTCCTCGCGGCTTCCGGAGATCTCCACCCATTGATAGCCGTGGTAGGTGAAGCGCGCGTGCCATGTCTCCGGCTCGTCCGTGCGTTTGATATAGGTATCTGTCTGGAAGCAGTAGTTTTTGATGAAGCAGGCGAGCGGCTCCTGATCGAGTCTGCCGTCGTCGGTCAGCCTGTCGCAGTAGCGAACGGTGATCTTGTCGCCGCGCTTTCCGCGCAGGGTGAGCAGACACACGCCCGCCTGATTTTGGCCGATGTCGAAAAGCCAGCCCTCCGGCACCTTCTTCTTCGATACGGCGGGATAGCGGCGCCGTATGCGGATCGGCTCCATCTCCATTACAAAAAGCTCTGCGCCGGGATTTTTCACGAGGCGGGGCGCCTGCCAATCCGTATCGTCGAAATCCGCCGTATCCCAGCCGTCCATCTCGAGACGCGCGTCGTAGGTCTCGCCGTGGCGGATACCGTTGAAGGTGATGGGTCCCGTGTGGGATTTCCAATTCTTGTGGTCGGTCGCAACGATTTCCGACGTGCCGTCGGCATAGTCGATTTCAAGATCGAGCAGCAGCTTCGGCACGTCGCGCCACGGCGCCACGGAGGTTTGCCACGGGTCCTCGGTGAAGCAGTTGTAAAAGCCGTTCCCGAGAACGACGCCTATCGCGTTTTCACCCGTATGAAGCATTTTCGTGACGTCGAAGGCGCGGTAGAGGATCCGCCGGTCATATGCGGTATAGGCCGTGGAAAGAAAGTCGTTTCCGACCTTTTTGCCGTTGAGCCTCGCTTCAAAGTAGCCGAGTCCCGCGATATAGAGCATGGCGCGGCGGATTTCCTTTGATACGTCGAAGACACGGCGCAGGTAAGGCGCTGCGAGCGCCTCGTCGCGGCGTCTGCAATCGTGTCCTGTGATCCAAATGCCGCAGAACGGCTCGCCGCGCTTTCCGGTGTCGAAGTATTCCGTGCCGGACGAGATAAGCTCGTCTCCCGATTTAACGGCGATCGAGAAATAGTATCGCGTCGCAGGCGAGAGCGGCTTTCCGGCATAGCGGAGGTTCGCGCATTCCTCCGAGGCGACAAAGCCCGTGTCCCAAACGGGAACCGTAAGCTCGGGCGATTCGGAGACAAGGACCCGATAAGCGTCCTGCATCTCTCCGTTTTTGTCGGCCGTAAGCTTCCACGAAAACTGCGGCACGGTATCGATGACCGGACGGGTAAGTCCGTTTACTTTTATGGAATTTT